>JAFSYF010000272.1 GCA_017443695.1 Butyrivibrio sp. | reverse complement strand
GCCTGTGTACTGATCTACCGGATCTTTGTCCTGCAGATCGTGGAGGGGGAGAAGTATCTGGATTCCTTCCAGCTGATGATCCAAAAGGAAAAAGCCATTGAGGCGACCCGCGGCTGTATCTACGATCGGAACGGCAACATTCTGGCATATAATGAGCTGGCCAATTCCGTGACCATTGAGGATGTGTATAAATCAGGGCGGGGGCGCAATGCGGAGATCAACGCGACGCTGGAGCGCCTGATCCGGATTATCGAGGACAACGGGGATGAGATTGAGCACAATTTCCATATCACCCTGAACGACAATGGAACAGATTACGTATTCGATGTGGAAGGCAACCAGCTGCTGCGTTTTCTCGCAGATGTCTACGGACGCAGCCGCGTCAGTGAACTGAAGTACGATGAGAAAAACAAGACAGCCCGTGCGGTGATCGACGATCTGTGCGTGAATTTCGGTATCGGCGGCTCTCAGGAGGTGGATGGAGAGCAGACCTTTGTTCCCGGTCTGCATATGACGAAGGAACACATCCTGGAGATGGTTACGATCCGGTATAACATGAATGCCAACAGCTATCAGAAGTATATTGATACCACCGTCGCCACCGGTGTCAGTGAACAGACGGTAGCGGATGTGATGGAGAACAGTGATGTGCTGCCTGGGGTATCCATCGCGGAGAGTACGGCACGCGTCTATGTGGATGCTGTTTATTTCTCCCATGTCATCGGCTATACGGGACGTGTATCGGAATCCGAGCTCTCGGAGCTGACGGTGCGGGATGCCAGCTATGACCGCAATGATATCGTCGGCAAATCCGGGATCGAGATGTCCTGTGAAGACATCCTCCGCGGTAGGAAGGGCTCCGAGACGCTGTTCGTGGATACAACAGGTCAGGTGCTGGATGTCAGCGGGATTGTCGAACCGGTGGCCGGCGGTGATGTCTATCTTACCATCGACAAGGATCTGCAGGAGGCCTGTTACCATATCCTGGAGCGAAATCTGGCAGGCATTCTGTTGTCCCGCATTAAGAATCTGAGGGAATATACGAATCAGGTGGGCAGTGGCAGCGATATCATCATCCCGATTCAGGATGTCTACTATGCCCTGTTTAATAACCATGTGATTGATATCGCACACCTGTCCGACGAATCCGCAACGGAGACCGAGGCGGCGATCTACGCGCTGCATGAGCAGAAGCTGGAACAGGTGCTGGGTGCTCTGGAGCAGGAGCTGACGGGGCAGGATACCGCTTATCAGAATCTGTCAAAGGAGATGCAGGTCTATGAGAGTACCATCGTCTCCAGACTGTATGCGGACGGGATTCTGGACAGCAGTCGTGTGGACAGGGAGGATGCCACCTATCTGGCATGGACCAGGGATGAGACGATCTCGCTTTCGGCGTTTCTCCATTACTGTATCGCCAAGGACTGGGTGGATGTGACCAATCTGAAGCTCGATAACCAGTACGCAGACTCGGAGGAGATCTATTCCCAGCTCATCGGGACGCTTCTGGGCACCCTCCGGACGGATGCCTCCTTCGGCATCAAGCTCTATAAATACCTGATCCAGGCGGATGCCATCTCCGGGCGACAGATTTGTAATCTGTTGCTGGAGCAGGGAAAAGTGACGTTATCGGATGAGGAGCAGCAGTTATGGGCCGCTGCAGGGGAATCGGCGTATAATTTCATCCTGAACAGGATATCGGCACTGGATATCACACCGGCGCAGCTGGCACTGGATCCGTGCACGGCCTCCATGGTGGTGACGGATGTCAACAATGGGGATGTACTGGCTCTGGTCTCATATCCGGGGTACGACAACAATCGGATGGCCAACGGGGTGGATTCCAAATACTACGCGAGTTTGCGGGCGGATCTGTCGAATCCGTTGCTGAATTATGCGACGATGCAGCGGACGGCGCCAGGCTCCACCTACAAGATGGTCACCGCCACCGCGGGACTCATGGAGGGCGTGATTGATACCGAGGCGCGGATCACCTGCCTGGGCGTCTATGACAAGATCAATCACGGTCCGCGGTGCTGGATCTATCCGGGGGCACATGGTTCACTGAATGTCACCGGTGGTATCCGTAATTCCTGCAACTATTTTTTCTTCGACCTCGGGTACCGGATGAGTATCGGTGCGGACAATGCCTTCCATTCGGAGATTGGACTGGAAAAGCTGAGGAAATACGCGGATCTCTATGGATTGACTGAGAAGAGCGGAATCGAGATCACGGAATATGATCCCATTGTGTCCGACATGGACGCGGTCCGTTCAGCCATCGGGCAGGGTACGAACTCCTATACCACCGTCGGGCTGGCACGCTATGTGACCGCCGTGGCCAACAGCGGTGTCTGCTATGAACTGACCCTGATTGACCGGACGACGGATTCCAACGGTCATCTGCTGGAGGATAATCACGCCCGGATCCGCAATACCATCGATATGGACAGCAGCTACTGGAACGCGATCCACCGTGGTATGCGGCAGGTGGTGGAGGATAAGAGCTACTATTCGGATCTGTCCGTCAAGGTGGCCGGAAAAACCGGAACGGCACAGGAGTCTGCCAGCAGGGGCAACCATTCCCTGTTCGTCTGTTATGCGCCCTATGAGAATCCGGAGATTGCCATCGCCACACGTATTGCCTTTGGATATACCTCAAGCTACGCGGCACAGCTGACCAGGGATGCGGTGGAATACTATTTCGGCCTGAGGGACGAATCCGAGATCACGGAGGGAACTGCCATCCAACTGCAGGGAGGCGCTGCCAATGCTGACTAGCTGGTGGACAAAATTCAAGCATTACCGGTTCACCGACTATGATTTCAGTCTGGTGGCCATGCTGGTTGCGCTCTCTGTGTTTGGCGTGCTGGCCATCGGCAGTGTGGCGCCAGGTGAGGAAGAAAAACAGATTCGGGGGTTGATCATCAGTCTCGTCCTGATGCTGGTCCTCTCGATCATGGATTACTCTGTTCTGCTCAAGCTGAACTGGTTCTGCTATATCGGCGCTGTGGGAATACTGGCACTGGTGCGCACGAGTTACGGACGTTCCGCCTATGGTGCAAGGCGGTGGATCCGGCTGTTCGGTATTCTGTTCCAGCCTTCGGAGCTGGCGAAAATTCTGTTGATTTTATTTTTTGCACAGTTTATCATGAAACACAGGGATCGCATCCGTTCCCTGCCGTTTGTGTTGCTGTGCGCGGCGCTGGCGGCACCGCCGATCTATCTGACCTATAAACAGCCTGACCTGTCCACAACCATCGTCATGGGCATCATCATCTGTGTGATCCTGTTTGTGGCCGGTATCGACTGGAAGCTGGTGGTGACGGTGCTTGCAGTGCTGGTTCCATCCTTTATCCTGGTGATCTACCGGGTTCTGGAAGGCAGCAGCTCGCTGCTGACGGATTACCAGCAGCGCAGAATACTCGCATGGCTTCATCCGGAGGATTATGCCATGAGCGATGC
>JAFSYF010000271.1 GCA_017443695.1 Butyrivibrio sp. | reverse complement strand
GCAGGAGGAGCTGCTGGCGCTGATCGACGCACTGAATGCGGATGAGACGGTCGACGGGATTCTGGTACAGATGCCGGTACCGCCGCAGATCGATGCGCAGTCGGTGATCTGCAGAATACGCCCGGACAAGGATGTGGACGGGTTCCATCCGGTGAATGTGGGAAATCTGTGCACCGGCGCCCCCGGGTTTTTGTCCTGTACCCCGGCGGGAGTGATTGAGCTTCTGAAACGCGCGGATACGCAGATGGAAGGTGCGAAGTGCGTGATTGTGGGGCGCAGCAATATCGTAGGGAAGCCCATGATTCATCTGATGCTCAGGGAAAATGCAACGGTGACCGTCGCGCATTCGAAGACGCAGGATCTGGCGGCGGTATGTCGTGAGGCGGATATCCTGATCGCGGCTGTGGGTATATCGCGGCTGCTGGGCGCCGATTGCGTGAAGGAGGGCGCCACGGTCATCGATGTGGGGATCAACCGGGATCCGGAGACCGGAAAGCTGTCCGGAGATGTGGATTTCGATGCGGTGGTCGATCGCTGCCGCGCCATCACACCGGTACCGGGTGGTGTCGGACCGATGACCATCGCCATGCTGATGAAGAACTGCCTGCAGGCGGCGCAGGACAGGAACGGGTTGCTGTCATGAAATGTCCGAAATGTGGCGCGGAGGTGCCGGAGGGCAACTGGTATTGCGGAAAATGCGGCACGGAGATCCGTGTGGTGCCCGAGTTCGAGCCGGAGGTTGAGACAGAGATTGATGCATCCCTCTCCCGGGTTGGGGAGGTGGTCTCCATGCCGACGGCGCAGCTGCCCGGTCTGAAGGGAACGGGGGTCCGGGAACCGGTGAAGTTGCCAGTGTGGCTCCTCCCGGCGTTGGGCGGTGCGGCCGTGGCGGTCTTCTTCACCCTCGGCGGTGTGCTCTTATTTCTGCGTTCCAATCGTTCGGAGCCCTCGCAGCAGCCGCAGAGTCCGGTGGAAATATCCACAACAACCGGCGATGTGGTGGCGGAGCCTGTACAGGAACCGGTGGCTGATCCGCCGGCTGCACCGGTTTTTTCCCCGGCAGATGGTACCTATGAACAGCCGGTGACGGTCCGTCTGATGGCACCGGAGGGGGGCGCCATCTACTATACCCTGGGGGATGAGACCCCCTCCGCGAGCAGCATCCGCTATAAGGACCCCTTCGTATTGGAGGAAAACGGATCGTATGCGTTATCTGCGATCTGCATCTCCCCGGAGGGGGTGTCGAGCGAGGTGATTCATGCCAGTTATGAGATCGCCATACTGACCCCCTCAGATCCGGTGGTGATGGAGCCCAGCGGCAGTTATGACAGGGCAACCATGATCGCCGTGGTGGCGGAGGAGGGCTGCTACATCTACTACACCACGGACGGCTCGGATCCCTCGACAGAGAGTACGCGTTATACTGCGCCAATTTCCATGCCCTACGGGCATTCCGTGTTCCGCTTTGTCGCGGCGGATCTGGACGGCAACTTAAGCGGCATTGTGGAACGGGAGTACCATCTGGCCTACGCAAGGCTGGTGAGTACGGAACAGGCCAGGCAGAAGCTGATGGCGTTGCTGACACAGATGGATGTGCTGATTGACGGCAATAAGCAGCGCGGCATGGATGGCTTTTTTGATTATGTTTACGACGGGGATATCGAGATCGGCGGATCCGGCGAGTATTACCGTTTTGTGGAGACCCAGATCCTGGGCGATGGGCGTCAGATCCCGACGGGTCTGCTGTATGCGGTGAATACGCATGACGGCAGTATTCATCATCTGGGATATGATTCCAGTGGTCACTATACACTGATCCTGATGTCTGACCGTTGAAATGACGGACACAATCCGTTATGATAGGTAAGGTATTTTTTGTGCAAAAACAAGCAGGAGGAGAGAAGATGTTCAAGATTCTGGAAGCAAACGAGCTTGCGACCAATATCTGGCAGATGATCGTCGAAGCACCACGTGTGGCTCAGAACTGTCTGCCGGGGCAGTTTCTGATCGTGCGGGCAACGGAAGACGGGGAGCGCATTCCGTTGACGATCTGCGACTACGACCGTGACAAGGGAACGGTTGAGATTGTAATACAGTCAGTGGGCGCGGAGAGCAACAAGATCTGCGGACTGCGGGCCGGAGACAGCTTTGCGGATGTGGTGGGCCCTCTGGGCAACCCGTCAGATCTGTGCAGCGAGGATATTGAGAGTCTGAAAGCCAAGCGGATCGTCTTTATCGCGGGTGGTGTCGGAACAGCGCCGGTATATCCGCAGGTGAAATGGCTCAAGGAGCATGGCATCACGGCAGATGTCATCCTCGGGGCCAAGACCAAGGATCTGGTGATTCTGGAGAAGCGGTTTGAAGAGGTCTGCAACCTCCATATCACGACGGATGACGGTTCATATGGCAGGACAGGTATGGTGACCAAGGCACTGCAGGATCTGTGGGATGAGGGCAACCATTACAACCACTGCGTCGCCATCGGCCCGATGATCATGATGAAATTTGTCTGTAAGCTGACGAAGGAGCTGGGAATTCACACCATCGTCAGCATGAACACCATCATGGTGGACGGAACCGGTATGTGTGGCGCCTGCCGGCTGACGGTAGACGGTAAGGTGAAGTTCGCATGCGTGGACGGACCGGAGTTTGACGGTCATCTGATCGATTTCGATCAGGCGATGAGCCGTATGAAGCTGTATAAGAGCGAGGAAGGCCAGCTGTTAGCCAGACAGCAGAAGGCAGCAGGCCTGCTGTGAGGGAGGAGAGAAATCCATGGATGTTTTGACGAGAGTGCCGGTGCGCGAACAGGATCCGAAGGTCCGCGCTGCCAATTTCGAAGAGGTATGTCTGGGCTATAACGAGGAAGAGGCCCGTGCAGAGGCAGAGCGCTGCCTGAACTGCAAGAATCCTCAGTGTGTCAAGGGATGTCCCGTATCCATTGATATTCCGCGCTTCATCCAACAGGTGAAGGAGGGGGATATGGCAGGTGCCTATCAGACCATCAGCCTGTCGAGCGCACTTCCCGCCGTATGCGGACGTGTCTGCCCCCAGGAGACTCAGTGTGAGGGCAAATGCATCCGGGGTATCAAGGGTGATCCGGTCTCCATTGGTAAGCTGGAGCGCTTTGTTGCCGATACTGCCCGTGAGCAGGGGGTGAAGCCTGAAGGCGCCAAGGAGAAGAACGGTCATAAGGTGGCGGTGATCGGTTCCGGACCCTCCGGCCTCACCTGTGCCGGTGATCTGGCACGTATGGGGTATGATGTGACGATTTTCGAAGCGCTGCATGAGGCCGGCGGTGTGCTGGTGTACGGTATTCCGGAATTCCGTCTGCCGAAGACCCGTGTGGTGGCGGCGGAGATCGAGAATGTGAAGTCGCTGGGTGTCAAGATTGAGACCGATGTGGTTATCGGGAAGTCCGTGACCGTCGATGAGCTCATGAAGAAAGAGGGCTTCGAGGCGGTATTCATCGGATCCGGTGCGGGTCTTCCGCGGTTCATGTCGATTCCCGGCGAGCAGAGCCTGGGTGTCTTCTCTGCCAACGAGTTTCTGACCAGGTCCAATCTGATGAAGGCCTTTGATGAGAACAGCACCACACCCATTATGCGCCCGAAGAAGTGTGTGGTGGTGGGCGGCGGAAATGTCGCAATGGATGCGGCCCGTACGGCACTGCGTCTGGGTGCGGAGGTCCATGTGGTCTACCGCCGTGGCGAGGAGGAGCTGCCGGCCAGACGTGAGGAGGTGGAGCACGCCAAGCAGGAGGGTATCATTTTCGACCTGCTGACGAATCCGGTGGAGATCCTGGCGAACGAAGAGGGCTGGGTGACAGGCTGCCGCTGCATCCGTATGGAGCTGGGCGAGCCGGATGAGAGCGGGCGCAGGAGCCCGGTGGAGATCGCCGGTTCCGAGTTTGATATTGAATGCGACGCAGTGATCATGTCCCTGGGCACAAGTCCGAACCCGCTGATTTCTTCCACAACGGAAGGGTTGGAAATCAACCGCAGGCGCTGCATTGTGGCACAGGAGGAGAATGGCGCAACCTCCAAGGACGGTGTGTTCGCCGGTGGCGATGCTGTGACGGGTGCCGCAACGGTCATTCTGGCCATGGGTGCCGGCAAGGCGGCGGCAAAGGGCATTGACGAGTATCTGTCAGCCAAATAATGATTTACAGCTTCTTTAACAGGGACGGCGGGAGATGAAGCGGGACGAAATCAATCGGATCGTGTTGGTGGTGAGCTTCACCATCATCATCCTCGCTGTCCTGTTCCTGTTGTTTATGATCTCATCCCACAAGCCGGCCAGGCAGGGGGCAGAGAACGGTACGATGGTTTCGGGAACGATCCCTGACGGGGATACGGGAGACGCGGTTGATACCGTGTCGGAAGCCACGGATGGTGATGTGCTGGAGATCTCTCAGAATGAACAGCAGGGTTCGTCTGATGCTGCAGAAGCGGACAGTACGGGTGCGGCTTCGGCCGGATCATCAGACGTAACAGGGACGGTGCAGGAGACTGCCGTTGCATCAGAGGGTTCGGATGATCCGGCGCAGAAACGGCATCGGTTCTTCCACATCAAAGCACCTGTTTTTGTTCAGGCAGCAGCGGGAGAGAAAATCACTGCGGAGAAGGCGGAGAAGCAGCTTGAGGAGATGCGCGGCTACTGGGAGACCAACAATCAGGAGGCCATGCGGGAGCTGGCACATCTGCCGCGGTTCGAGGCGATGAGCCAGGCACTCAGAGAGGGAAGCAGTGGCTCTGAGGGAACAGGATCGTTCTTCTACAGCGGAGACAGAAACGGGGAGGGCAAGCCCCATGGCAGGGGAATTGCCGCATATGCGGACAACAGTTACTATTACGGTGACTGGATGTTCGGACGCAGGGAAGGACAGGGAGCCTGGTTCTGTTATTATCCGGAAACCGATACCAATGTGGTCAGGGAGCATCTCTATACCGGCGGCTGGGTGGATGACCTGCCGGACGGCCAGGGTCAGGAGCATGTGGATTACGCACCTGAACGGATGGAGGAGGGCATCGTCTATCTGCAGAATGTCATCGGTCATTTCTCCCAGGGTCTGTATGATGACAGTCCGTTGTATATCATGACGGCGGATGCGGAGGGCAATGTTACCGAGTGGTACGGCAACTGCGAGGAGGGTGTGTTTATGCCGCTGGACAAGATTGACAAGGCGGGGCACAGTCCGATCCTGTGGAAGAGAGAGAACCCGGAACGTGTTTTTGCGATTCTGCCGGATTGTGTGGGAACCTATGGTGTCAGTGGTCTGATGCCGGGGAGCAACTGAAGGCGATGACGGCAGAGATTCTGTGCGTCGGCAGTCTGAAGGAACGCTACTGGCGGGACGCTGTGGCCGAGTATACCAAACGTCTCTCCGGTTACTGCCGGACGCAGATCCGGGAGGTGCCGGATGAGCGGACCCCGGAAGGCGGGATGAGTGACAGGGAGCGCAGTGCGGTGCTGGCCAGAGAGGGTGACAGACTCCGCCGGCTGATGGGAGAGAGCAGAACCGGTACGCATCGCATTGCGCTGTGTATCGGCGGCAGGCGTTACTCCTCAGAAGAGTGGGCCACACATCTCTCATCGCTCATGGGAAGCGGGACCAGTCACCTTCAGTTTGTGATCGGCGGTTCACTGGGATTGGATGAAGCGTTGGTCCGGGAGACGGATGAACAAATGAGCTTCTCCGATTTCACTTTTCCTCACCAGATGAT
>JAFSYF010000270.1 GCA_017443695.1 Butyrivibrio sp. | reverse complement strand
CCTGTCAGCTGTTTCGTCAAAGAAGCGTTGATCGTCAGCTTCTGCTCCATCTCAGAGATGCCGACAAAGCGCGCTCCGGCGAGACGCGCAACATCCTCAGACGGACCGTTATTGCTTGCGCCGCGGAAATTGGACGCCAGCATATCCGGCTTGGCAGACCTTCCGTACTCACCCATTAAGCGAAGAATCGTATCGATTGTGGTCGTCTTACCGTTGCGCGTGGTGGGGCCGTACATGATAAACAGGCACTCCAAAGAAGTGTCTCCGGTCAGGGAGTAGCCCACAGCTTTCTGGAGATACCTGGCTACAGCTGTCCGTCCCATCATCACCTCGTCCACAAACTGATCCCACCGAGGGCAGGTGGCTTCCGGATCATAGCTGACATGGCTGATCTTAGTGATGAAATCAGCAGGGTCGTGCGGATGGAAGGACAGGGTATTCAGATCCAGTGTTCCATTCTCGCAGTTGAACAGAAAATGATTCGAGTCAAAGAGCGACATGCGCACCGGATAGACAGACTTGGCGTCCTCTACCATGGTCTTTCTATGCTTCCGCAGCTGGAGCTTCTGCACCCGCTTGATATAGCGGTTTCTGGTATCCTCATCCGGGATCTGAAGCGCAAATGTGTAGAGCCGGTCTGCCAGAATCTTGGCAAGCTCCGCCACGGCAAGGGCGTTCTCGTCAGGCTGCCAGACCTGGCCGTCGTAGACATACCAGATACCGCGGTCAGCATTAAAACGGGCGATGGGTTTGAAGTAGTCAGCAAAGGCGTTTCCGATACCAATCTCGTCTCTTCCATAGCGAGGGTTCGTATGCGGCTGCATTTCCTCCAGTGTGAGTGTCACCTTGGAGACATCCGGGCGGAAAAGCGCCTGCTCCTCTTCCATCTCATCCATCTCATCCAAATCCTCGAAATCCGCCTCAGCTGAATCCGGATCGGTGACGGGAACATAGATAGCGTTATTGGACGCCACAGCATTGCGGATCGTGATCTGGCCGTAGGTAGCGTCACCCGTCATGCGGTCCCATTTGTCGCGCATCAAACCGCTGGTGCGGAAGATGCGGTCCATCTGCTCTTCCACGTTTCCGCACCAGAAGGCGAGCATAGCGATAAACGCCATGTCGGCGTCAGACTGCGAGTCGTAGCCTTCTTCCCAGCGGCCTTCATAGAGTGAACGGAACTTATCGCCAGATTCGGACTTGGATGCGTGCGCGATGACCTGATCATCCGTGAGATAAGAACAGGGCTCTATGGCTTTCCCAATCATACGGCTCGATCTGCGCATGAAGGTATCAAGCGCGGACTGCAGCGCCTCATCATTCCGGGTAACAGCACCGGGCCGATAGACATCACCTGTGACCGTCACAAATCGGTTCGTCATGCCAGGCAGGTACACTTCCAGACCGTGCTTGCGGTTGTTGATGTAGTAGGTCGTCTTGTCATAGGCGAAGTCCGGATTGAGGCGGAAGAAGCCGCGCAGACCGGTTCCAGACGGGGAACGTTCAAAATAGGTATCAGGAAAAAAGGACATGATCGATGCCGCCACATCGTTCAGGCTCCCGTCATCCCGGATACAGTGGTCGATATCAATTGCTCCGATACCCTCGCTGACGCGGTACCCGATGCCGTCCCAGCCGCCCATGGCGTAGGCTTTCATGGCGGTAGAGAAGTCGGAGAAGGTAGACGGATCGTTAGTACGCGCCAGTGCGCCGGTTCTCGGATTGTACGGCACTTTCGTCGGTCTGCCCGACCGCTTTTCCATCTTCCACAGGCAGAACGAGGCATTCTGCTTCAGCTCTGTGGGGATATTCACAAAATTCACTTTATTGCTCATAGGCTACTCCTTCATCGTTTTTTTTGTTCTGGTAATCATCTGTGTGCGTGGGATGCGTGGGATGAGCATTGTACTCAGCGCGTTCATCGCCATGCTCTGTATGCAACGCCAGCTGCCGGATAACAGATTCATCGATCCTGCCCACCGTCTCTGCATCAGTGATCCTCCCCACATAGGTTCTCAACTGGCTCTTTGATATTGTTGTGACCTGCTCGGCCAGTACCGTAGATGAACCGAACGGCTCCCTGACCCCCGCGATCATCTGCTCGTCAACCTGTGTATGGCTGGACAGATCGGGGCGTTTCATCTGGCTGGTCATCGGCAGCACATTGACTGTCTCAGAGTATCGGTTTCCGATATCATTCGAGACAATGAGAACCGGCCTGCATCCGCTTTGGACATGTGTACCCGGATGCTCTCCCAGATCGGCATACCAGACATCACCCCGGTGCGGTTGCCGACAGTGTCTTTCTGAATTGTGAGAATCACTCGATCTGCTGTACACCGTGATATACTTCCAGGGATTAAAGCCGAGCCGATCCCGGTATTCCGTTTTCTTACGCTTATTCTTGCGGCCCATATTCATCACCTCCGAATGGGCATAAATAAAGACCGAGAGAACGGTATCCCTCGGCCTGTATGGTTACAATCTTGCCTTCACAGCAGCGATCAGTTTCTCCTGCGTGACATCCTTGGACGCCAGAGCAGACAGCACATCTTCATCCACCGTGTCCTTCGTGATGATATGATGGATCGTAACGGTCTGCGTTTGCCCCTGACGCCAGAGACGCGCGTTTGTCTGCTGATACAGCTCCAAGCTCCATGTCAGGCCAAACCAGATCAGAATGTGTCCGCCCGTCTGGATGTTGAGGCCGTGGCCGGCGGAGGCAGGGTGGATCAGGGCAATCGGGATGGAGCCGCTGTTCCACAGAGCAATGTCCTCAGATGATTTGATGTCCCTGGGTGTGTATCCGGCAGCGGTCAGGTGCTCCATGATGCGGGTGCGGTCATGCCTGAACCAATCAGCGATCAGCGCAGGCTGACCGTTGGCTGCCTCGATCAGGTCTTCCAAGGCTTCGAGCTTCCTGCTATGGATGACGCGGGTCTCACTGTTCTCATCGTAAACCGCACCATTGCTCATCTGCAGGAGCTTATTGGACAGGGACGCAGCATTGGCGGCGTCGATATCACCGTCCTCGAGTGGGATGATCAAGTCATGCTTCAGCTGATCGTACAGCTTCCGCTCCGGGGCTGACATGCTTATCTCATGATTGACATAGACACACTCCGGCATGTGGAGATGATCCACAGCTTTCATGGAGATCGTCATGTCTGAGATGCGATCATAGATTTGCTCCT
>JAFSYF010000269.1 GCA_017443695.1 Butyrivibrio sp. | reverse complement strand
TTTCTCTCCCGGTATCAGCTCTCGGTCTGTGTGCTGGAGAAGGAGGAGGATGTCTGTTCCGGCACCTCCAAAGCCAACAGCGCGATCGTCCATGCGGGGTTTGACGCGCAGCCCGGTACAGCCAAGGCCCGCTTCAATGTGTCAGGCAGCCGGATGATGGAGGTACTGTCACAGAAGCTGGATTTTGCCTACCGCAGAAATGGCAGCATGGTTGTGACCTTCGAGGAAGCCGGCAGACCACAGCTGGTGGATTTAAGGGAGCGCGGCAAGAAAAACGGTGTAGAGGGCTTAAGGATTGTGGACGGTGCAGAGGCCAGACATCTGGAGCCGGCGTTGTCCGAAGAGGTTCGTTATGCGCTGGTGGCACCCACCGGCGCCATCGTGTGTCCCTTTGAGATGACCTGTGCCCTTGCAGAGAATGCCGCGGCCAACGGAGCAGAGTTTCGTTTCCTGTCGGAGGTGACGGCGATCCATCAGACGGAAGGGGGGTTTGCGGTATCGGTTCTGACTGCCCGGGGAGAGACCGAGATCCTGCAGTGCCGGTATATCGTCAATGCGGCGGGTGTACACAGTGATACGATTCATAATATGCTGGGACCGGAGGAATCCCGGATCAGTATCATCCCGCGCAAGGGAGATTATCTGCTGATGGACAGGGAAGCCGGCGGGACGGTATCCCATACGATCTTCCAGCTGCCGGGGGCCAATGGCAAGGGCGTCCTCGTGACCCCTACCGTACATGGTAATCTGCTGGCGGGTCCTACGGCGAATGATGTTCCGGATAAGGACCAGACAGCCACCACGTCGGCGGAGCTCGCCGATGTGACACAGAAAGCAAGGAAAAGTGTGCCAGGCTTGCCGACGAAGCTGGTGATCACCTCCTTCGCCGGACTCCGTGCCCACAGAACGGATGTCAGTGATGATTTTCTGGTGGGAGAGCGGACGGAGGTTCCCGGGTTCTATGATGCGGCGGGCATCGAGTCACCGGGTCTGTCGGCGGCACCCGCCATCGGTGTCTATCTGGCACAGGCCATCGCCGGAGCGGCGGGAGCAGGGATCCGTGCGGACTGGATCGCTGAGCGCAAGGGGATCCTGAAGCCCCAGCTGTTGTCAGAAGAGGAGCGGGCAGCGCTGATCCGGCGTGAACCCGTCTATGGTTCAGTGGTCTGCCGCTGCGAGGGCGTGACGGAGGGAGAGATCCTGGATGCCATCCGGAGGAAACCGGGGGCGGTATCGCTGGACGGCATCAAGCGCCGTGTTCGGGCCGGGATGGGGCGTTGCCAGGCAGGCTTCTGTACACCGCGGACCATCGAGCTGCTGGCTCGTGAACTGGGTATCCCGGAGGAGCAGGTCTGCAAGAACAGACCCGGTTCGGAGCTGTTGTCCGGCCGGCTGGAGGACAGGGAATGAGTACGGATAAGACGCTGGTCATCATCGGGGGCGGCCCTGCGGGGTTATCTGCTGCAGTGGCGGCAAGAAAAGCGGGTCTTACGGATATCCTGATTCTGGAGCGGGACAACGGCCTGGGCGGGATTCTGAATCAGTGCATCCATAACGGCTTTGGTCTGCACACCTTCAAGGAGGAGCTGACGGGACCGGAGTATGCGGACCGTTTCATACAGGAGGTGTTGAAGGAGCAGATCCCCTGCCGTTTGAACACGATGGTTCTGTCCGTTGACAGCAATCGCCGCGTGACCTATATGAACCGGGAAGAGGGACTGAAAACCATTGAGGCAGGGGCAGTGATCCTGGCCATGGGCTGCAGAGAGCGTGCCAGAGGCGCACTGAACATCCCCGGATTCCGGCCTGCGGGGATCTATACCGCGGGAACGGCGCAACGGCTGATGAACATCGAGGGGAAGATCATTGGTCGAAGGGTCGTGATCCTCGGAAGCGGTGACATCGGCCTCATCATGGCGCGGCGTATGACGCTGGAGGGGGCAAAGGTGGAAGTGGTAGCCGAGCTCATGCCCTATTCAGGCGGGCTCAAGCGCAACATCGTCCAGTGCCTGAATGACTATGACATCCCGTTAAAGCTATCCCATACGGTGGTGGATATCCAGGGGAAAAACCGGGTGAGCGGGGTCACCATCGCAGAGGTGGATGGGGAGAGACGCCCGATTCCGGGTACGGAGGTGCACTATGACTGTGATACGCTCCTGCTGTCCTGCGGGCTGCTGCCGGAGAACGAACTGACCCGGGCGCTGGGGGCGCAGATGGATCCGGTGACCGGCGGCGCCAGGGTAAGCGATGTGCTGCAGACCGATATCCCCGGAGTATTCGCCTGTGGGAATGTGTTGCATGTACATGATCTGGTGGATTATGTCTCGGAGGAAGCGGGGCTCGCGGGGCGCAGTGCGGCGGCGTATATCCTGAAGGGACAGCCGGTGACGGAGACAGACCAGATGATTCCGCTGGTGGGAGAGGGCGGCGTGCGCTATACGGTGCCGCAGCTCTTGGATGTATCCGGAATGGCGGAGACGGTGACTGTGCGTTTCCGTGTCGCGGATGTCTATCGTGACAGGCAGATCTCCGTGTATTATGATGAACATCGGGTCTCCGCGGTGAAAAAGAAGGTGCTGGCGCCCGGAGAGATGGAACAGGTGGTGCTGAAACGGGATTCCTTGACAGCGGGTACAAGGCCCGGACGGATCCGTATTGTACTGGAGGATGCGGAATGAGCAATACAGCTGAGGAAAAACGAGAGATATCACTAACCTGCATCAACTGTCCGTTGGGCTGTGCGCTGACTGTCACCATCGAGGGTGCATTCATCACCGTCGCGGGCAATACCTGTCCGCGGGGAGAGGCATATGGACGTAAGGAGGTGACGGATCCGACAAGGATTGTGACCAGTACCGTGACCGTAGAGAACGGAGTGATTCCCAGGGTCTCGGTGAAAACCGCGTCGGATATTCCAAAGGGGCGGATCATGGATATCTGTGAGGCGCTGCGCAGGGTGCGCATCCAGGCACCTGTCGCCATCGGCGATGTGGTACTGGCGGACTGCGCGGGAACAGGTGTGGATATCATCGCAACAAAGGCAGTGGCGTCGGCTTAAGCTGACAGGATAAGAGGAAAAGGAGGAAGCTATGAGAATCGGACTTATCAATGAAAATTCGCAGGCGGCGAAAAATGCCATGATCTGTGGTGCATTGACGAAGGTGGCGGAAGGCTATGGGTACGAGGTGGTCAATTACGGAATGTACACGGCGGAGGATGAAGCGCAGCTGACCTATGTTCAGAACGGCATCCTGGCGGCCGTGCTCTTAAACAGCGGAGCGGTGGACTATGTTGTGACAGGCTGCGGGACCGGAGAAGGCGCCATGCTGGCGCTCAACAGTTTTCCAGGAGTGATCTGCGGCCATGTGGAGGATGCGCTGGATGCCTACACCTTTGCCCAGATCAATGACGGCAACGCCATCGCGATCCCGTTTGCCAAGGGCTTCGGCTGGGGCGGAGATCTGAATCTGGAGTACATCTTCGAGAAACTGTTCGTGGAGGAGAGCGGCCAGGGCTACCCCAGGGAGCGGGCGGTTCCGGAGAAGCGGAACAAGAAGATCCTGGATCAGGTGCGCGAGGTGACGCTCCATCAGGATCTGGTGGAGGTATTAAAGAAGCTGGATCAGGACCTGGTCAAGGGTGCGCTGTCCGGGGCACATTTCAGGGAGTATTTCTCAAGGGATGCCAGGGAAGGCGCGCTGAAGGATTATGTACTGAGTATTGCAGAGTAAGGAGGAGAACAAATCATGCGCGGAAACAAACCAACAATGCTGCTGATCCTGGACGGATTCGGCATCAATGACAATCCGGTGGCCAATGCAGTGGCGATGGCCAATACACCGAATATCGACCGTCTGGAGAAAGAGTGCCCCTTCGTCAGAGGCTATGCCAGCGGACTCGCTGTCGGCCTGCCGGACGGACAGATGGGCAATTCCGAGGTGGGCCATATGAATATGGGCGCCGGACGGATCGTCTATCAGGAGCTGACAAGGATCACCAAGTCCATTGAGGACGGCGATTTCTTCACCAATGAGGGTCTGATGGCGGCCGTGAACAACTGTAAGGAAAAGGATTCCGCGCTGCATCTCTACGGTCTTGTATCGGACGGCGGTGTCCACAGCCATATCACCCATATCTACGGGCTGCTGGAGCTGGCGAAGAGAAACGGGCTGAAGAAGGTCTACGTACACTGCTTCCTGGACGGCCGTGATACACCGCCGGAGAGCGGCATCGACTATGTGGATCAGTTGGAGGCGAAGATGACGGAGCTGGGGGTCGGCCAGATCGCCAGTCTCTCCGGACGCTATTACGCGATGGACCGGGACAACAATTATGACCGCGTGGAGATTGCCTACAATGCGCTGACAAAGGGTGAGGGCAATAAGGCAGCCAGTGCCCATGCAGGGATGCAGGCTTCTTACGATGCGGGCAAGACGGATGAGTTTGTGATTCCGACGGTGATCGAGCACGGAGGCAAGCCGGTGGCGACGATTCAGGACGGGGATTCCATCATCTTCTATAACTTCCGTCCGGACCGTGCCAGAGAGATCACCCACTGTTTCTGCGACGATGCGTTTGACAAGTTCGATCGTGGCCCCAGGAAGCAGGTGACCTATGTCTGCTTCACGGATTATGATCCCCAAATCGGCAACAAGGAGGTGGCCTTCAAGAAGGTGCTGCTGAACAATACCTTCGGTGAGTGGCTGGCTGCAAAGGGCATGAAGCAGGTTCGTATCGCGGAGACCGAGAAGTATGCGCATGTGACCTTCTTCTTTAACGGTGGGGTGGAAACGCCCAATGAGGGAGAGGATCGGGTACTGGTGCCGAGCCCCAAGGAGGTGCCGACCTATGACTTGAAGCCCCAGATGAGCGCACCGGAGGTCTGTGAGAAGATTCTGGAGGCCATTAACGGACAGCAGTACGATGTGATCATTGCCAATTTCGCCAATCCGGATATGGTGGGCCACACCGGAGTCATCGATGCCGCGATCAAGGCAGTGGAGACCGTAGACAGCTGTGTGGGACGCATCGCAGAGGCAATCCGGGCCAAGAACGGGACGCTGTTCATCTGTGCGGATCACGGCAACTGTGACCAGATGATCGATTATGAGACCGGAGAGCCGCACACGGCCCACACCACCAACCCGGTGCCCTTCATTCTGGTGAACTATGATCCGGATTACACCCTCAGGGAGGGTGGCTGCCTGGCGGATATCGTGCCGACCCTGATTGAATGCATGGGTGAGACGCAGCCGGCTGAGATGACCGGAAAGTCGTTGTTAATCAGAAAATAACACTTGCATTCTTCCGCATGATGTGTTATAGTACCTTGCGTGTCTGATCCGGGCGGATCGGCGGAGAATGGTTTGGGAGGTTATTGACG
>JAFSYF010000268.1 GCA_017443695.1 Butyrivibrio sp. | reverse complement strand
GTGTCGAGGGTTCGAGTCCCCCTCTCGCTACTGAAAAAGAGAATTCGAAGGAATTCTCTTTTTTGTTTCACCAAACTCGAACCCGAGACACCGCGGCTATTCTTCCACCATCGGGAAAGACTCGTCTATCAATTCCCGCAGTTCTTCATAGCTTTCCTTCAGGCGCAGCCAGGTGCTGGTGTCCATCCCCTCCGGAGCCACATTCAAATATTTTTTTGAGCACAGTGTCTGGACCCTGTTCTCCTGCCGCCAGCAGTATGTGGGCAGGATGCGCACGTTCTCTGTCAAAAAGCCGCCCCCTTCGAGCCGGCGGACCGTGAAATCCAGAACGATGCCCGAATCTGTATAACGATCTGACTGATTGCTGATCAGATTGCCCAGACTGTACGCGACAAGCCCTGTTCTCGTCCTGCCGTCCTCTGTCTCCGCTTTCAGGTATTCCACGGGCTGGACCATATGAGAATGACAGCCCAGGATCACATCCACGCCGGCAGCAATCATCTGCTTTGCCAGGGCAACAGTTTCGTCCTCAGGTTTGCGCCGATATTCCTTCCCCCAGTGAGGCAGGGCAAACACGAGCTCAGCGCCGGCTTCCCGCGCGCTGCGTACGTCTGCGGCAAAATCGGCATGCTGAAGCGTTTTCACGCCAAGCGCTTCCGCCCTTTCCACTGCCTCTGTCTCGCTCTCCATGCTGTTTACTATGTTCATGACCCCGGTATAACACAGAAAGCCCACCCGCATGCCGCAGATATCCACAACCATCGGCTTCTCTTTTTTCTCCGGAGAGCAGTTCACCCCGCCAAAATCGAAACCCCAGGCTCTGACATTGTCTGTGGTCGTCCGCAGGCCCTCAATTCCGCGGTCGAGAATATGATTGTTCGCGAGAGTCAAAAATTTCACGCCTGCGTCGCGCAATGTATCCAGTAAGGCCTCCGGCGTATTGAAACGCGGATAGCCCGAATACGGAAGATCTCCAACCTTGCCGACAGTGGTTTCCAGATTCGTGATCGTATAATCCGCATTTTTCAGAATATTCTTTATCTGTGCGAAATGAAGATGGAAATCGTGGCTGCCGTCCGGACACAGGGCGCTATTCAGCAGCTTCCCATGGATGAGCATGTCTCCTGCAACACGAAAGCGCGCGCTGCAGGGGAGACTGTTTTCCGTATTTTTCGTCATAATCACCTCCCGTACCCGAAACAGGGTTCATTGTCCATATCTTCCGCGGAATCCCAGATAGCGGATGAAATGCTCGTGTCTGAGCATGTCCATGAGCCTCTGCCTCGTCTGTCCGGCAGAAGTCTCTGCTGCATCCATCTCCACGGATGGTGCTCCGTACAGATGCCTCTCCAGATCGAACAGAAAGGTCGTATTCTCCTCCCCTGCGCCTTCCCGGATCCGGACACCGTATTCCCTCAGCGTCTCTGCTTCCTCCATGCCCATCCCGAGAAGCCCAAGCAGCAGCATATCCTGTCTGCACAGCGTCCGGAACCTCTCCTCCCCCGTCATCCGCCGGAAACGGATCCACGCAATCAGTCTGCCGAGCAGGAACAGCAGCACTACCAGCACAATACCCACCGCCAGTGGAACTACCAGGGCAAACCATGGGATCATGATACCTTTCTCCGGTGCCGCATCCTCCTCGGTCAGAAGCAACTGTCCTGTTTCCTCCGCACCTGACAGATACATCTCCTCCTGCTGTTCCGCATAAGCCTCGTAAGCCATCCCGGCCTCTTCCGCCTGCTGCCGGAGCTCTGCCTCTGTCCGCCAATAGGGGCGCGTCCCGTAGAGCGGTGTCGGTTCATGGGCGATCCATCCGGCGCCTTCATACCAGACCTCCGGCCAGGCATGGGCCATGGCTGAGGTGACAATCACCCCGGAGGCACCGTTGGTGATCGCCTTATACCCCTGCACATACCGGGCAGGCAATCCCTCCGCCCTGGCCAACAGGACGAATGCCGTCGCAAAATGGCTGCAGTATCCCTCCCTGCGATTCAGCAGCAGCTCATCCAGAAAACGTGACGGACTGTCCACTTCCTGCGGCAGCGGCCCCGGTTCCTCCGTATACTGGAGTCCCCGTAGCATTTTCTCCAGCCGGTCCATCCTGTCGCAGTCTGTCTCTGCGCCCTCATAGACCGAATCCATCAACGTCCTCAGCTCCTCCGACAGTGTCACAGGCTCCGCATAGGTACTGATAATATGTTCCCTGTACCGGAGCAGATCCGCATAGGAACACGCTCCCATTTCCCCAGGTAACAGCTGTGACGCGGCACGCTCATAGGCCTCCTGCGACGGCATCCGGGCTGATCGAAGGTATTCCATAAACGCCTCATTGCCGGTGTTCAGTCGGTAATAGGGGATCTCATACGCCGTATCAAAGGTCTGGTACAGTGGCCACATGAGATCACCTCCCGCGTACCGTACGCCGGCCTCCCTGAGCCGTCCGATGGTGGATACCGCCTTCAGCGGCACAAAAACATAGGCGGTATGCAGACGGATATACCTGACCTGCAACGTGGATCTGCGCAGCAGATCATCAGGGGTCTGTGTATATTCCTCCACCGATGCCAGCAGAGAGAGCGTATCCAGCACTGCATCCGGTTCCACAGAGGTATCGGTATCCAACCACATCCTGCCATCAAACTGAGAAAAGGTTTTTCCGGCGAGCTGAACCCCGGCGATCCCTCGGGAGATCCGGTTCACCTCCATAACCTCCTCATCCTGTTCCTTGACCTGACCGGATATATTTCCCCGTCCGTCAAAGCCCATATTGGCCTCTGCCGAATCGACGTTCCTGTTAATGGAAAGGAGTATGCTGATCTCCTGTATCCGTTCATAGGTATCATTGATGATTCTCCGGACAAAAGCCCAGTCGTAGGCCTCATCCGGCGCGGGGCTCATATAGACCAACATCATGATCAGCACAAGAAAAGGAGACACCCAGACCAGATGCCCGCGGCTGTCGGTATGTCCTGTTTTCTGCCAGCTGCGCTGTATCTCCTCCACAAGCACCAACAACAGGATGCCCAGGCCGGAAACAACGGTCAGCTTCTCCGTATGGATCTGTGTCACAGCACGGATCACCAGGAAAAGCCCCATCGCAACGGCCAGAGTGATCCGCACCGGCCGCAGCTGCGCCATCAGTTCTCCTGCAGTCCAGGCACCCACACCGGCCACAAGCAGCCACAGATATCCGGCATGCGCCATGAACCATTCCGCCAGCAATTCATTCCGCATCAGGAGCCGGACTGACAACGCCATGGCGATCATCACACCGGCCATCACCGACCTGCCCATCCACCGCATATTCCGAAAGCAGGTCAGTGCCCCCGCTGATGCCATCGTGATCACGATCCCTGCGGCAGAGACCGTTCCCAATCCGGCAGCAGGAACAACACACATGGATGCCACACCCAGAGCCACCATCAGAGTATATAACAGCTCATACACGAGCGCTAACATCTCAGAGCACCTCCTGGAGTCTGTCCTCATAGCCAACCTTCAGAAAGGAGATCTGGCCGGGTATGCTCTCTTCCGGCACAGCGTCTGTCCTGTCTGTCACCAGATAGACCATCACCGGTATGGACAGCCGACCCAGCTGTTCCGCATAGATCGCCGCCGCCTCGCTCCACTCATGCAGCACGAGAATCACCGCATTCCCCTCCAGGATCTCCCGGTAACCGCCAAACGATGAGAACAACACCTGCTGCGTCGCTTCCTCGCGAAAACCAAACATAGCCATGGCCTCGTAGAAAGGCTCAAAGGCATCCGGTCCCCGCATCAGGAAACGGATGGGTTGCTGTTCACAGCTGTAAACCCCGGTCGGTATCCCATGCTCCAGGTAATAGCTGGCAAGAGCCAGCACGATTTCAAGCAGCTTGTTTTCCAGTGGCAGATACGCCTCCGGCTTCGCACAATATCTGCAGGCGTCCATGATCAGACTGATCCCGGGCAATTCCTCGCCCGTACGCTTTCGGACCAGTGGCTTGCCGGTTCTGGCAGTTGCCTTCCAGTTGATACTGCGAAGATCATCTCCGGATATATAGTCCCGTAACAGCACATCCGGCTCACTCTCTGCCTGCGCCGGACGGGCAGAGACACTCCGTTCATCCAGATACCGCAGATGCTCCAGCAGCTCCAGACGCGGTAACACTGTGACCTTCAGTGTCTCCCTGTTCCGGAAGGTCACGGAGAACAGCCTCAGATAGTCCGTCACCGTCACCCTGCGTACACCGACCTCGTATTCCCCCCTGTATTTGCAGATCAGACGTGTCTCCCTGCTGACGCCGGTATGCGGCAGCAATTCCAGCTCCCCATTCTGATCCACTCCACTGATGGAGGAAAAATCTGAAAAGAACTCCGTCCCGATCCCCGCATGCGCAAAATAATCCTCGTTCTGCAGCGTAAAGTAAAAGGCAGCAGGGGTACCGACCACTGCTGTCTTTGTCTCCAGTCTCTGATAGATCTTAAATCGAAAGAAAACGATCACCGCATAGAGCAGCGATATCACCGGCGTCAGCAGCATGAAGAAAAAGAACCCATAGCTCACCGCCCCGCCGACGAAAGAAATCCCAATCAGGGACAATAGAAACAGTCCCAACGCAATCCACCTGTTTCTGCGCATATCACACCATCGGCACTCTGGCCTTCAGGACATTGGCATAGATCACGGCATCCACATCCTCCCTGGCCACTTTGGCCTCATAGGTCAGCGTGACACGGTGATGGAGAACCGGTACCGCAACTGCCTTGATATCATCCGGAATCACATAGTCACGCTTCTCCAGATATGCCCTGGCCTGTGATGCGCGCACCATCAGTATCATGGCCCTCGGACTGACACCCAGACTGAAGCGGGATTCCTGCCTGGTGAGCCGCACAATGTCATCCGCATACTGCAGAATACTGTCTGCCACACGGATCTGCCGAACCTCCGCCTTCATCCGCAGCAGTTCCTCTGACGTCAGTACCGGTTCTACCGTATCTGCTGTCCTTCCCTCCAGGAAATGTCTTGTCAGCAGGATCTCCTGATCCGGGTCCGGATAACCGATGGACAGCTTCATCATAAACCGATCCAGCTGCGCCTCCGGAAGGGCATAAGTACCGACGAACTCTATGGGATTCTGTGTGGCGATGACCATAAAAGGCTCTGGCAGCCGGATCACCCGATCATCTACCGTGACGCTGCCTTCTGCCATGGCCTCCAGCAAACTGGCCTGTGTTTTCGGCGAGGTCCGGTTGATCTCATCCGCCAGGACCATCTGACGCATGATTGCGCCCTCCCGGTATTCAAACGCACCGGTTTGCATGTTGTAGATCGACACACCGGTCACATCCGATGGCAACGTATCCGGTGTGAACTGGATACGGCCGAAGCTCAGATCAACCGCCCTCGCCAGTGTCCTGGCCAGCGTCGTCTTCCCCACACCGGGCACATCCTCCAGCAGCACATGTCCTCCGGCCAGCAGGCAGATCAGCAGTTCTTCCACCACCTCTTTCTTGCCAACGAAGCAATCGTTGACTGCCTGTCGAAGTCTGTCTATCATCTCCCTCTTCTCCCTGCCTGGATCTCACCCCTCACGCCAGCCATTCGCAATCCCAGTGTAGTTCTGTCTGTCCGTTTTCTCTCCATCCAGTTCGGCAAACCCGGCAAGCTTCGCCTTCTTATAGGCCTCAAACCGTCCACTCTCCAGTGCCGATCGGATCTCCTCCATCAGACGGTTGTAGAAACGCAGGTTATGCAGCACACACAGCCGCAGACCCAGTGTCTCTCCGGATTTCAGCAGATGCCGGATGTACGCTCTGGAATACCGCCTGCAGGCAGGGCAGGTACACCCTTCCTCAATGGGCCGCGGATCCAGCTTATAACAGGCATTCATCAGATTGATGCGGCCGTGATCCGTGTACAGATGCCCATGCCGCCCATTCCTTGAGGGATAGACGCAGTCAAAGAAATCGATCCCCCTCGCCACACTTTCCAGGATATTGGCAGGCGTTCCCACTCCCATCAGATAGGTGGGCTTACCGACAGGCAGCTCCGGCACCGTCGCCTCCAGCATCGCATACATCTCCTCATGGGTCTCGCCAACAGCCAGCCCGCCCACAGCGTAACCGTCCAGATCCATCTCCGCGATCTGCCGCGCATGCGCTCTGCGCAGATGCGGATAGACCGCTCCCTGATTGATGCCAAACAGCAGCTGATGCCGATTCACGGTATCCGGCAGGCTGTTCAGACGAGCCATTTCCCGCTGACACCGTTCCAGCCACCGGGTCGTCCTCTCACAGGACGCACGGACATAGGCCTCCTCCGCCCTGGCTGACGGACACTCATCAAATGCCATGGCGATGGTTGACCCCAGATGGGACTGGATCCGTATACTCTCCTCCGGTCCCATGAACAGATGATGCCCATCAATGTGGGAGCGGAAGGTCACGCCGGCCTCATTGATCCGGCGGTTCTGTGCCAGGGAGAACACCTGGAAGCCGCCGGAATCCGTCAGGATCGGCGTACGCCCGGCATCACAGCCCATAAACCGGTGCAGACCACCCATCCGGTAGACCACATCATCCCCGGGACGCAGATGCAAATGATAGGTGTTGCAGAGTACCACCTGGGTTCCAATGGCTTCCAGATCCTCGGCGGAGGCGCCTCCCTTAATGGCCGCCACCGTTGCCACATTCATGAACACCGGTGTTTCGATGGTGCCATGCACCGTCTTCAGTCTGGCTCTCTTGGCCAGGCCCTCTCTTTTCAATACCTCATAATCCACAGTACAGCAAAGCTGCCGTTGTTGCACGGCAGCCCCTCCTTTTTTCTACTGTCTTCCTGCGATATCTATTCATGCAGATAGATGCTCCAGAACTCCTCCAGACAGAGGCCCTGATCATGGATCAGCGTCGCAGCATCCACACCCACATAACGGAAATGCCAGGGTTCATATTCAATGCCTGTGATCTCCTCCTTGTCCTTGGGATAACGCAGGATGAAACCAAAGCGGTAGCTGTTGTCCCTGAGCCAGATGCCCGCCTTGGTCTCGCCGAAGGCCTCATCCAGGGCATAGTGATCATTCTGCACGATATCAATTGCCATTCCGATCTCATGCTCGGAAGAGCCGGGGATTGTTACAACACGAGCCGTCCTGTTATAGGCATCCATATAGGACATTCCTGCTTTCATGTAGCGTCTGATGTGCTGCTCGAAATTGTTCTGCTGACGCTCCCCGCTGCGGTAGGGGGAACAGATCGCAAGGGGTGCTCCCTCCTGCTGCGCGGTCTTCATCATCTGCAGGAGAGACGACAGAATCCGCTCATCGCACTGCTGTGTCGGGGTAATGTACCCCAGCTTGAAATCATAGTGATCCGGAATCGGATGCTGCTTATTGACCAGAATCAGGCGCCAGTCATTCCGGTCAAAATGCAGATCGCTTGTGGACACTTTCTCTGTTTGCGACTCATCGACCGCATGGTTCAGCAGTTCCTCATTTTCGCGCAAAATATCCGCCAGCGAGACGAATTCCGCATCATCATCCAGCACCTCTTCATATCGGATGAAGTCCTCTGTCTCCTCCAGAACAGAGGCATCCACCTCCTGCTCCTGGGCAAGCTCCGCATCGGAAGCTACCGCAACCACTTCCGCCGTGTTCTCATCCGATGCTGGCACTGCATCCCGGAATGTGCCCTGATCTACCGGCACCTCTGCAACAAAGCTGATATTCAGCGTCAGCGCCTTCGGATAGGAGAAACTGCTGCTTGCTGCAAAAAACATAAGTATACAGGCCAGACAGGCAAACCGCTTGCCGTTATGGGCAAAGAAGCTGCACAGATCATACACGGACAGGACAATCACCATATAAATCATGGCCGGGATCTTCAATTTCCGATGATGAAGTACAAAGGTCCTGACACGATCCGTCAGGCGCTCCCGAAAGCTCTGCTCCATTCGAATAGTTCTTGCTCTCATCGTACTTCTACCCATTTCCTGGTTGCAACCACAATCTGATTCATGCTACATTATAGGACGAAACTGCCAAAAAGAACAGCATTTTTTCAGAAAAAAAATACATAAGGATGGGCAAGATGAGCGGATCGAATTTCGGTAAAGTGTTACAGCTGACCACCTTCGGCGAGTCCCACGGTGTCGGGCTTGGGGCCGTCCTGGACGGCTTTCCCGCAGGCATGGCACTCTCGGAAGCGGATATCCAGGTCTATCTCGACCGGCGGCGCCCCGGCAGTACCACGATGGGCACCACCAGACAGGAGGCAGACCGCGTGGAGCTGCTCTCTGGTGTCTTTGAAGGACGTACCACCGGAACGCCCATTGCCATGCTGGTGCGGAACACTGCACAGCGCTCCGGGGATTATAACACCATTTCACAGCTCTACCGTCCCGGTCACGCCGATTACGGTTTCGATTCCCGTTTTGGACTGCGGGACTGGCGGGGCGGCGGACGTTCCTCGGGCAGGGAGACCATCGGCCGCGTCGCTGCAGGCGCCGTATGTGCGAAACTACTTGGTGAGATGGGGATTGAACTGACAGCCTATACCTGTGCCATTGGTGACATCCGCGTGGATCCGGTACGTTTCGACCGGGAGTTCCTCCAGCACTCCGCCACCGCCATGCCGGATCCCATCGCTGATGAACAGGCTGTGGCACTGGTACAGAAGCTGCGCGAGCAGGGGGATTCCATCGGCAGCGCCGTAGCCTGCAGAATCACGGGTGTCCCTGCCGGACTGGGGGATCCGGTTTTTGATAAGCTGGATGCACGATTCGCCCAGGCACTGATGTCTATCGGTGCTGTCAAATCAGTCTCTGTGGGGGATGGTGCGGCAGTGACGACCGCACGGGGCTCTGAAAACAACGATGCCTTCCTGCCGGCGGCGGAGAATGCCGGAAGCCTCCGAAAGGCCACCAACCATTCCGGCGGTATCCTGGGCGGTATCAGCGACGGCTCGGACATCCTGCTGCAGGCCTGCTTCAAGCCCACGCCTTCCATCTCTCTCCCGCAGCAAACGGTGAACCGGGATGGCATCCCGGCAGACATTGAAATCCACGGCCGACATGATCCCGTCATTGCCCCGCGGGCCGCCGTTGTTGTAGAAACGATGTGTGCCATCGTCCTGCTGGATGCCATGCTTTCGCGCATGTGCACCCGCGCGGATGATGTGATTTCCTTTTACGGCAGACGATAAAACGCGATACAGTTCGGACGATCTACCGGCATCTCCGGGCCGTTCATGACAATGATGCCCTCCTCGAAATGCGTGGTGAAGAAGGTCATCGTATTGGACTCATGATTCAGTGAGACCAGATGGCGGTTGTCCGGGAACAGCGCAGCGTCCTTGGGATACTCACCGGAGATCGGCAGATCGATGGATTTGGTCAGCAGTCCGGTTTCACCATCCACAGCATAGACCACCACATTGTTCTCCCCGGCCACCGAGGTGACAAGATATTTCTCGTCCTCTGAGAAGGACAGTGCGCTGGATGCGACACCGATGGCGCCCTTCTCCCTGTTGAACACCGTCTGGATGCGCTCAAATTCCGGCTGTCCCTCCCTGTTCTGGTAAGTGAATACATCGATGGCGCATTTCTGCTCATAAACCACATACAGGAACCTGCCGTCCCTGGAGAACTGCAGATGCCTCGGTGAGGACTCCTGGTCACAGTGGATGATATCCGCATCCTTCAGTTTTCCTGTTTTATGATCCAGTCGGTAGATGTTGATCCGGTCCATACCGAGATCCACCGCACAGATATAGGCATTGTCCTTGGAGGCTTTGATGCACTGAACATGCGGCACATGGTTGCGACCGGCCATCATGCCGAGTCCCTTGTGATAGATCTCATCGGTGATCTCGCCGATGGTGCCGTCCTCCTCCAATCGCAGCACCGTCACCTTGCCGTCGTGATAACCCGCGCAGAACAGATACTCGTCCTTCTGATCTGAGTTCAGATAGCATCCGCGCATCCCGTTGATAGATGCCTTGTTGATCATCGAGAGATTTCCGTCCGCCTCGATGTGATATGCTTCCACACCCGCGTCCGTGATGGAATACAGTGTCCGCTTGTTATGTGAAACACTGATATAGGATGAATTGGTGATCATCACCTTCTTCTTTCCAATCAGGCGCCCCTTCTCCATATCCACATCGTAAATGCGGATCCCGTAGCTGTCTGCCGCTCCGGAGGTATAGCTGGATACATATGCCACATATCTTCCGTCCGCCATTGTTCTCTCCTCTCTGTCCCTATCGTTTTGCGAAAGTCATGACTTGCTGTAATTCTTATACAGTCGTTTACAATCTTTTTTCTTCAGATACTGTCCCTCACCAAACCGCATGACAGCGGCCTGGGCGATGCAGCCTTTATCGAGGATACGCGCGATCTGCGCCGCTTCGTCCACGGAGGCTCCCAGACACAGAGCCCCTTCATCCCGCAGGAATACCACATCCACATCAGGTTTGACAAAAAGCATCTCCCCGTCAAACCCCCGCATATTGGAAGGAATATCCACACGCTGTCCGATGCACTGCGCAAAATCATCCAATAACGGCTTCAGTACCCGTGCCCTCCTGGAGGTCAGAAGTACCGCATCCGACTTACAGTGCAGGATCACTCGTACATCTTTCCTGCGGTGGTAGATGTGCTCATGGATCCTGCGCAGCCGCTCCGGCATATCGCTGCGGCTGAACATAATCTCTCCATGCTCCAGTCGGCTGCTGTACCCCTCGATAATCCCATGGACCAGATTCGTCCGGCAGATCCCGGAGAGATAGCTCTCACAGATCACCTCCAGCCACTGCGCCCACCGCAGCGCATCCGTTCCATCCTTACCGTAACACATGGCACCGTGCCCCGCCAGCAGAAAAGACCGCCCGTCCGAAAAACGACGAATGGCCGTCCGGATGTTTTCTGCCGTCTTCGCCTCGCCAAAATGCACATAAGGCACCACCGGGATATAGAAGTGTTCCCCTTCCTCGTCGATCCGCAGACGTTTGCGTCCCAGTACGCCGGCACAGCTGGCATAAGCCTGGTGCGTCAGGATCACAGCCCCGGCATCCGGGCGCATGGCATAAACCGCCGCATGAATTGACATGTCAGCGGGGGGCTGGTACGCCCTTGCGGTGTACCTGCCATCCGTCCGCACCACCACCAGTTCCTCCGGCGTCAGATCCTCAAACCGGGCACCCGCCGGCGTAATGGCAAAATGCGTCTCATCCAGACGAACACTCATCTCTCCCCAGTTCTGCCAGAGAAGTCCGATCTCCTCCAGCCGCCGGACAGTGCCCACCAGCGCCATACGTGCGCTGACCTCCTCGTCCACCGATATGGACAGATTCCATTCGTTCATGATCCAGATAACCCCGTCACGGACGGACCTGACCGTTCCCGGTGATCTCATATTTATAGGAGGTCAGCTCCCGCAATCCCATCGGGCCACGCGCATGGAGCTTCTGTGTGCTGATGCCGATCTCTGCACCGAATCCGAACTCCCCGCCATCCGTAAATCTGGTGGAGGCATTGACATAGACGCAGGCCGCATCCACGCCCTTCAGGAACGCCTCGGCGTGTGCGGGATCCTCTGTGATAATGCTCTCCGAGTGTCCGGTGTTATATCGGTTGATATGGGCGATGGCCTCTTCCACACTGCCAACGGTCTTAATGGACAGAATATAATCCAGGTACTCCTTACCGTAATCCGCCTCCGTTGCAGGTACTGCGTCCGACAGGAATCCGATGGCCGCATCATCTGCCCTGAGTTCCACCGGATGGACCTCATTCAGTGCCTGTTGCAGACGCGGCAGCAGTGCCTCTCGGATGTTCTCATGGACGAGCAGAGACTCCGCCGCATTACAGACCCCGATGCGCTGCGTCTTGGCATTGACAATGATGGGACCCGCTTTGTCCAGATCCGCGCTCTCATCCACATAGATATGACAGTTGCCGCTGCCGGTCTCGATCACCGGCACCTGCGCATGATCCACCACATGGCGGATGAGACCGGCACCGCCCCGGGGGATCACCACATCAACGAGTCCGCGCTGTGTCAACAGCTCATCCACAGCGGAGCGCTCGGTAGATGTCACCAGATTCATGACATCCGGTGTGATGCCGGATGCCTCAAGGCTGTGCCGCAGCACCTGTGTGATGGCCGTATTGGAGTGGATGGCATCGGATCCCCCCTTCAGTACCACAGCATTGCCGGTCTTGAAGGTCAGGCTGAAGGCATCTGCCGTCACCTCCGGCCGGGACTCATAGATGATGCCGATCACGCCAAAGGGTACACGAACCTTACGGATGCGCATTCCATTGGGTCTTGTGAAATCTTCCTCCACGATCCCCACCGGATCCGGCAGTTCCGCGACCTGACGGATTCCATTCGCGATCTTTGTGATTCGTTCCGGTGTCAGCAGCAGCCGGTCCACCATCCCGGGGTGCATGCCGTTTTCCCTGGCCAGTCTCACATCCTCTTCATTGGCAGGCAGGATCTCCGCCGCCGCGGCTTCCAATGCATCCGCCGCCTTCCTCAACGCCGCGTTCTTCTCCTCCGTGGACAGTCCCGCCGCCACATAGGATGCGGCTTTCGCATTCTCACATAATCTGCGTACTTCGCTCATACTTCCCCCTGTTTGCGCGTTTATTTCTTTGCATCCTTATCAAAAACAATTCTCAATCGAGATCATCCTTCCCTTGCCGTGATGATCCGGTGCTATTTGCGATTGACACCGCCGGCGCGGAAAACGGACTTCATCCGCACATCCGTCGGTTCCATCCACTGCTCCAGTGGCTGCGCAGAGATCTGTTCGGCAAATGCCAGTCCGAAGGGCACCACCTCCGCATGTGCAGACAGAAATCTGTCATAGTATCCGCCGCCATATCCCAGGCGGTACCCTGCCTCATCAAACAGCAGCCCCGGCACCAGTGCGATGCAGCTGTCCTGTCCGTCTCCATCTGACCCCCGATACAACGGCGCTTCCGGCTTTGGTGCCGGGATACCCATGTCCCCGGGTACCAGATCGATGTCGTCCTCCACGCGCAGGAATACCATCTTCCCTGCCGTCCGGTCCGTTATCCGGGGTAAATATACTTCTTTTCCATCGCTGATGGCCGTCCGCAGAAGCCTGTGGGTCTCCACTTCCGAACGGATGCTGTAATACAGCAGGATCTGCCGCGCCTGGTGATATACCTGTGCAGCGCATACCTGTGTCAGAATCTGCGCCGACCATTCCGCCCTGCGGACAGGATCCAGCGCATCCCGGGCAGCCAGTGCTTCTCTACGCAGCTGTGCCCTGATTTCCTTTCCCACAGGGGCGGGCCTCAGACCCGGAAGCAGCTGCCGCCTACGAACTCCCGGCAGATCGAGTTATGCGGAAGCGCCTGGGCATCCACACCGACGAAATAATCCAGGAACTTCAGCAGACGTTTGGCCTCATGATACTCCGGATCCTCCTTGCCGATAGCGAACAGGAGCGGCTCCGCATACTGTTTGATCACGGACAGCTCATAGAGCTCCGCTGAATTAAACATCACATCCGCACTCTCCTGGAACGGAAAGATGTTCTCCTCCTCACCGGCACGCACAGACGGCCACATGGAGATGGTTTTTCTAGCGCTGTTCCCGCGGGTTCTGGCATCCCTGACAATCCGGCGCAGCAGGCGCCCGTCTGTGGTGGGGATACGGTTGTGGTCGTCGATATTCAGGGTCGTCAGCGCACTGATGTAGATACGGAATTTGGATTCCGCAGGCAGCGCATGGCTCATTTCCTCATTGAGTCCGTGGATGCCCTCGATGACCAGCACATCGTCCTCCCCCAGCTGGAGATAATCCCCATGCGCCTCCCGTCTGCCGGAAATGAAATTGAACCGGGGCATCTCCACGCGCTCGCCCTTCAGAAGCTGCACCATATCCCGGTTGAAGCCTTCCACATCGATGGCGCCAAGACATTCATAATTATAGCTGCCATCCGCATTCAGCGGTGTATCCTCCCGATTCTTGAAATAGTCATCCAGACTGATCAGATGCGGATTGATACCATAGGTACGCATCTGAATACTGAGCCTGTGTGCGAAGGAGGTCTTGCCGGAGGAACTGGGGCCGGCGATCATGACGAATTTGATCCCCTTGCGGTCATGAATCTGCTGTGCAATGGCTCCGATCCTGCGTTCCTGCAGTGCCTCCTGCACCAGAATCATATCGGTGATGCCGCCGGAGCAGACGATGTCATTGAGATCTCCGACGCAGTCGATGCCCATCTTATGTCCCCACTCCGCACTGCTGCACATGGTATCACAGAGCTTCTCCCTGGGAATGAATTCCGCCAGTTTCTCCGGTGCCTGCTTCGAAGGCAGATGCAGGAGGATTCCCTCCCGGTAGTGCTCCACATGAAACACCTTCACCTGACTCGTATTGGAAAGCATATGCCCATAGTAATAATCATGGTAGCCATCCAGTGTATACACATTGACCTCAGAACTCCTGCGGTAACGGAACAGACGCACCTTATCCTCCATTCCCTGCTCTCTGAACAGCGCAATGGCCTTTTCCTTGGCGAGGGTTTTCTTGGTGATGGGGAGTGCCGCATTTGTCATATCCCGCATTCTCTGCTCCAGATCGGCAGCCAGCGCGGCGTCCACTGTGACTGGGCCATGGATCGTGATGTAATACGCGGCACCAATGGTGAACTCCACCTTGGCCGAGAGTCGGATATGACGTTCCTCTGCAATATCACGAACCGCCTTTACCAGCATCATAGTCGCGGAACGAACATAGGTCTTGCTGCCGATATTATCCGCAATGGTGATAAAAGAGAGGGTGCCGGATTCATCGACAGGCTTGATCAGCTCCTTGATCTTGCCGTTGTGGACAACACCGGAGATCGGCGCTGATACACTGTCCTGGAAATCCCCCGCGATCTTCTCAAAGAGGGTGCCCTCCGGATATTCATACTCTTTCTGATTAACAGTCAATTGAATCATGGGTCGTTCTCCTTTATTGTTTGTCATGACAAGTGCCGACAGGATATCCGCTTTCTCAGCCATGTACTGTGCTGCCCGTTCACTCCCGTCAGGAATCTTCGTCAGCAGTTCCTCCAGCAGTTCCAAACGACGTTTCATGGAACAGATGAGTCCAGGATCGCACCGTTTCAGGAGATGCAGGCCAAACCGATCCCGCAGGCGTTCCATCACCGGATCAGCCGCGGCGTCCGTCCATATGCTGCGCTCTGGTCGGACGACCACCCGCATCAGATGGTAATCCTTACCATCCTCAGACAGCATCTGCTCATCCACAATCTGCAGACCACGCTCTCTCAGGAATATACGCATCTCCCACAGCTCTGACTGCGGGCCAAGCAGCAGATCTGTCACGCCGAGTGCCACCGGGTCATCCTCCGTCAGCAGTCTCCGGATCAGACGACCGCCCATCCCCGTCAGGAGCACGATCCCGGCCTCTCCCGGTTTCAGTATGCTCAGCCCGCTTCCACAGCGCGCATCGATCTTTTCGTTGTACCCTGACTCAGCGATATGCTGCTTTGCCCTGACCAGCGGTCCTGGCCGGACATCCGCCGCAATCGCATGCTCTGCGATCCCTCTTCGGATCAGCTCAATAGCGGTATAACCATGGTCACAGCCGATATCCGCGGCGCAGGCGAAGCTTCCACCATGCGCCTGTGCCGCATCCTCCGCCATGGACAGCACAGTCTCCAGCCGTTTGGACAGATGTCTGCCGGTGGAGCGGTTCAGCTCCTGTATTTCTCGCTGATCCGTATCGATCCCTGAACGATTCATTGTCCGGATGCTTAATCCAGATAATCCTTCAGCTTACGGCTGC
>JAFSYF010000267.1 GCA_017443695.1 Butyrivibrio sp. | reverse complement strand
ATCATGATAATGGTTCTCCAGTGTCTCGCAGACCCTGATGAAGTCCGCATAGGCCTCCGGGAATTCCTGCTCAATCTGTGTGATGGGCATCGGCGTACGGACACCGGCAACCACGTCCTCACCCTGAGCGTTCTTCAGGAACTCACCCATCAGCTTCTTCTCACCGGTCGCAGGATCACGTGTGAATGCGACACCGGTGCCGGATTCGTTGTTCAGGTTACCGAAGACCATGGGCATCACGTTGACCGCAGTTCCCCAGGAATAAGGGATATCGTTGTCGCGACGGTACACATTGGCGCGCGGGTTGTCCCAGCTGCGGAACACCGCCTCAATAGCGAGCTTCAACTGTTCTACCGGATCTGAAGGGAAATCCTTGGAGAGCTGCTTCTTGTATTCCGCCTTGAACTGTTCTGCCAGTTCCTTCAGATCTGCCGCCGTCAGATCCACGTCGAACTTCACGCCCTTCTTTTCCTTCATCTGATCGATCAGGGCCTCGAAATACTTCTTGCCCACCTCCATGACAACATCCGAGAACATCTGGATGAAACGGCGATAGGAGTCATAGACAAAACGCTCAAACGCGGGATCCGGATTGCCCTTGATCATGGCATCCACAACCTCATCATTCAGACCAAGATTCAGAATGGTGTCCATCATACCGGGCATGGAAGCACGGGCACCGGAGCGGACAGATACCAGAAGCGGATTATTCAGATCCCCGAACTTCTTGCCGTTCAACTCCTCGATCTTAGTGACGTACTCCATGACCTGACCCATGATCTCGTCATTGATCTTTCGGCCATCCTCATAGTACTGCGTACAGGCTTCCGTTGTAATCGTGAAGCCCTGCGGCACCGGAATACCGATGTTGGTCATCTCCGCCAGGTTTGCCCCCTTTCCACCAAGGAGCTCGCGCATGTCCGCGCTGCCTTCCGTGAACAGATACACCCACTTTCTTGCCATTGTCTCTCCTCCTTTAGAACGGTTGGTGGTTACAGCTTCCACAGTTGCTATGTCATACTGGGCCCGCAGGCCGGTATAAAGCTGTCAAAAATAAAAATATCAAACATCCTGTGTGCACGCGCCAGTTCTGCCTCACTCTTAATGGTCCAGGCCGCTGCCGTACTGCGATACAGTCCCCGGCAAAGTCTTCGGGACAGATTGCGGGCATGCCTGTGGTTATAGGCGACAAAATCCGGTGCGGTCAGGCAGTTCAGGAGCAGCATCGCCAGCACGAAATAGACCGGGCTCCGGAATGCATTCGGGTCATCCCTGTAAAACTCCTCCGCCAGCTGCCCACGGAAAACCTCCGGATGTTTTCTGCGAAACCACCAAAGCACCATCGGATGGAAGGATTCGATACAGAACACACCTCTGTATTTCTCAAGTAACTTCCACGCCGTGACACAGACCTCAGGTGACAACGACAGTTCATTGCTCTCCACCTTGAACTCTATCACCAGCGGTACCTGCCCGTCCACCATCCGCAGGAACTCAGCAAACTTCGGAATCCGCTCCGCCGAATGCAACAGGTGGAAATGCTGCAGCTCCTCCCAGGTGTAGTCCCTCACCTTGCCCGTAACCGGGTACGTTCCATCCGCATCCGGCAACATGCCCGCCGGTATGGCATCCTCATCATATCTCGCCATCCGTTGCAGCGTGAAATCATGGAAGATCACCGGAATGCCATCCCTGGTCAGCTGAACATCCAGCTCAATCCCATAACCGGCCGCCACTGCCTTGCGAAAAGCCGCCATGGAATTCTCCGGCGCCTCTGTCTGGTTGTCATGTAATCCCCGGTGGGCATAGAGTCTGCCCACAAAAGGACGCCGATCCGGTCGGAAGAGTATCCGCGGTTTAATCAGCAACAGATAGGCGATCGCCATCATCCCCGGAATTCGAAGCGCCTTGTTCATTTAGTCCTCCACATCGAAGTGCTCCAGGAAATGCTTTTTTCTCTCCGGCCTGGAATCCCCGTGTCTCACTATCAGCATCGTCACAAAGGCCAGGCAGGAGAAGACAAACGCATAGGGGAACAGTGTCCGGTATGAGATATGTTCTAACAGGTATCCGGATGCAATCGGTGTCACTACCTGCGCCGCCATCGAAAACGTGTAATACATCCCCGTATATTTGCCGATATCCCCAAAGCCTGCCATCTCCACCACCATGGGATAAGAATTGACATTGATGGCTGCCCAGCCGATACCAATCAGGGCAAACAGAAGGGACAGCAATGCGTTATATGTCGGCATCAAAGCAATAATGAGGTAACAGACGCTCATCATGGCCACCCCGGCCAGGATCGTCTTCTTTCTGCCTATTCTGCTGGAGATGATCCCAATCGGAATATAGGCCAGGATGGCCGCCACTGTAGCCACCATCAGGCAATCGGCATAAGAGCCGTCCGTAAGGCCCCATACCTCAGTAACGTAACGGGAAAAAGCAGTGGTCACCGCATTATACGCAATATACCACAATGCCACCGAGGCCAACATAAAGATGAGTGAACGCCTGACCTCCGGCTGCATTTTCGCTTTCTCCGGATGTGACTTCAGATAATTTGCCTGCTCCACTTTGGCCATGACGCCGTCAAAATCCCGAACCTCGCTGCGGAGCTGCTCGGAAATCTTCTTCTCCGGAACCGTAAAGAACAGGATCAGTACCGTCACAACCATGCAGACAGCCACGGAGACCGCCAGCGGTGTATAATTCGTCTGCGCCGCATCTGCAGCATCGGTATGCAGCAACAGCTTGATCATCACCAGTGTATAGATCGCACCCAGCGTTCCCATCAGATTGATGATGGCATTGGCCGCACTGCGCAGCGGCGCAGGTGTCAGATCCGGCATCAGTGCCACCGCCGGCGCCCGGTATACACCCATCGTAATCAGCAACAGGAGCAACAGCAGGATGAAAGTGACAAGGCTGTCTCCTTTGCCGGCCACACAGATCAGCATAATATAAAGAAATACTGAAAGGGCTGTGCCAACGAGGATAAATGGCATCCTTCTGCCAAAGGGGGTATCCACTTTATCCGAGAGCGTACCAAACATGGGCAGCAGAAACAACGCCAGTATATTATCCAGTGACATCACAACTCCCGTCCAGGTCTCGCCCAAATTGAAATGATAGGACAGGATCCGCGGAATCTCATTATCATAGAACTGCCAGAACACCTGAATGGAGAGGAATGCCATTCCGATCAGGATCGTCCTCTTGTAATTGAGCTTCATTGTACCTCCGTCTGTGGGGATTTCCCCCTCCGCTCTGACATCTCTCCTATTATAACAGATGTAGTATAGAAAAACCATCTGTTTTCGGCACGATACAACGTTTTTTATTCTGCCCTATGTTGCGTCCGCATCACCCTTATGCTACAATATCTGGTATGAGGCATGTAAAAACCAGAGAATTGATTCCAGGTATGAAGCTGGCTGAAGATGTCTACGGACTTGACCGCAGTCAGATGATCCTTCCTAAAGGCCTGGAGCTCACCGACAGAACCATCACACGACTTGCATTCTATTCCATTGTAGATGTTCTCGTTGAAGGGGAAGAGCCTGCGCTGTCTCCTCATCCCGAGCAGCCATATCTGGAACGGCTGCGGCAAAGCCCGGAGTTTCAGGAGTTCAAGGCACATTTCGAAGATGCAGCTGGCCATTTCAAGGACACCATCAATGAAGTGGTCCGCCACGAGCGATCTCTCAATGCAGAAGAAATCATGGGACCGGTATATGATCTGATCGAATCCGGAGACAATCCCTCCAGTATCTTTGATATGCTGCATAACCTGCGTTCATACGACGACGCCACCTACACCCATTCCGTCAATGTCGCCCTGATCGCCAATGTTCTGGGCAAGTGGCTGGGCATGAGTACGGATGAGCTGGTGATCCTGACGCAGGCCGGTCTGTTCCACGACATCGGCAAGCTCATGGTACCCGAGGAGATCATTACAAAACCCGGAAAACTGACGGATGAAGAATTTACCATTGTGAAGCAGCACACGAAGCGCGGTTACGAGATCCTGCGCAAATCGGATGTCAGCATTCATGTCAAAAACGCGGCACTCATGCATCATGAACGCTGCGATGGCTTCGGTTATCCGCTGCATTTGCGGGGTCCCCAGATCGATTTCTACGCCAAATGCATCTCCATCTCCGATGTCTATGATGCACTGACCAGTGCCCGGTGCTACCGCGGACCACTATGTCCCTTTGTGGCCATCCAGCTGATAGAAAACGAAGGTCTGCAGCGCTATGATCCACGCGCTATCATGACCTTCCTCTCCAATATCATCAACACTCATCTGATGAACAATGTCCGGCTCTCCGATGGCAGAGAAGGGACGGTGGTCTATATCAACCGTAATTCGCTGTCCAGGCCTACCGTCCAGATCGGTGATGAATTCCTGGATCTGAGCAAGAATCCGGATATCACCATCGAGGCCATCCTGTAATACCTTATTCCGTCATCCCTTATCTCACCGGATGCAGCTCCATTCCCTCCGGCATCTCCTTCTCCTGTGTGCCAAGCCACTCCACTGCTCTCACCATTGCCTGATAGAACACCGCTCTGCTGACCGGTTCATCCGGCGTTGACCGCAGCCGCTCAGGTAACAGCTTCTGATCCACTGCCTGCTGCAGGCATGTCCCAAGCGTCAGCGCATCCCGCGCATCCCTGTCCTCCGTCATCCCCCGGATCAGAAAGCTTGCCATTTCTTCTACCGTCAACGCATCATCCGGCCGGAAACGTTCCGGATCCGGTGTCGTAGCCGGATCGATCAGATGCGCTTCTGCTGCTCCCTGCACAAAACCAGCATCCCATTCGTAGCTCCCCACATCACAGAACTGTTCCCGATACGGACGTACACCGGATAACCGCAGTGCCTTGAACAACACCATCAGCGACTGTGACCGCGGCATCGTATCCAACGGGTGCAGATGCAGTACACATGGATCCAGCAAGCCATAACGCAGCGCCAGAACCATATCGTCGTATTCCGGAATCCCCTCAATATCCACATACGGCGGATCGATGTCAAACATCCCGGGGCCAACCGGCTCCTTCAGCTCCGTCCACTGTATCCCGTCATCTGCCACCGGCACAATGCAAGCAACCTGCTCGTGGGCGAACAACATATCCAGCGGCCGGATCTGCTGACGGATGACCTCCCGGCGGAAGAGCTCAGCGATACAGAGAGCCCCTGCCTCATTGGTATGGGTGATATCCCCAGGCATATAGAAGTCTGCACAACTCTTTCCTTGCCGTAACCGCTCACTCAGCAGGTCAAAGGTCATCCCGTGCAGATCGACACAGGGAATACCAAGTTCTGCTGCAGTGTGCCGAACAGCCAGGGCGTATTCCGATAACAGCGAATGGAAACCGCGTTCATCCTGCATCGGCACACGGCTGATGGGCGTTACGAACACCGGGAACAGGCCCATGGACTTCGCCCTTTCCGCATACATACGCAGATTGTTCCGATATCCGCCGAATGCTGACAGATTTCGTCGTTTCTGGTCATTGTGCCCAAACTGAATCAGCAGAACGTCCCCGGGCCTGGCATATTCCCGTACGATATCCCAATGGCCATCATCCCGGAAGCAGTTCGTCGTCATCCCGGAATGGGCCTGATTATTCAATGCAAACCCTGCCCCGCCTGCAGCCATGACCTGCAGCAGCTGTGCCCATCCGGCGCAGCTGTATGAAGCATACCAGGGATAGGCCGCATTCTGATCGGTCAGCGTTGAATCGCCGGCCACCCAGATCACTGGGATATGCTCCTCCGGCGTCAGCTCCCTGACCGTCATCTCCACCAACCGGACGGATTGCCCGATGAGACTGACGAAAAGAGGTGTTTCCTCCCATCGTTTCGATGACAATGCCGGAATATATGGCGCTGCACTGTAATAAAACACCCGTTCCCAGACCTCTCCGGACTCCAGCCTTCTGTCAGTCTCCAGGAGGTTGCGCCTCCCGCTGTAGAGACGGAAACAGGCGGCAGCTCCTTCCGCTGCTGCCAGGCGTACACGCACTTCATATCTGCCGGGTTTGGGCAGATCCGCCCGGAAGACCACCACACAGCGATCATGCTGTCCAGACAGAATCTCTGCGAGTGCAGGTGCTCCCGGGCGGACATTCCAGGCGCCGGCATGGAGCGCCTGCTCCGCCAGCGTGGCCCCCGGAACATGCGCCGGATCAACCAGACCATATCCACGCTCTGCCGTATACGAATGCGAGGCGCAGTAAGGCGCCTCGACATCAAAATGGTAGTTCTTTTCCCAAATCATCTTCAGTCAACCTTGAAGAATGCCACATTATGCTTCAGCTCTTCGGCGATCTGCTGGAGTTCCTCTGCCTCGCCGGCCACATTCTCCATGTTTGTATCCAACTGAGTCAGGCTGGCACTGGTCTGCTGTGTCGATGCCGCGTTCTCCTCGGATACGCTGGACAGAGATTCCACAGAGTTGGAAATCTCGCTCTTGTCGGAATTCAGATTCTCTGTCAGCTCCACAATCTCTCTGGTGCCTTTCTCAGTCTCCTGCAGCAGTTTGAGCATATTATCAAAGCTCGTCATCATCTCCTGCAGCGCCGCATTCTCATTGGTGGTAGCTTCCTTGATGGAGCCGGTCAGTTCCTTGTTGCGGTTGGAGAACTGGGTGATCTTATCCAGCATCGTTGTGATCTCCGAAGCCGTCTTGTTGGAATCCGCAGCCAGATTGCCGATATTGTCCGCAACAACGGCAAAGCCCTTACCGGCATCGCCCGCGCGGGCTGCCTCGATGGAGGCATTCAGTGCCAGCAGGTTCGTCTGGGAGGCGATGGAGATGATGGCCTCAGCTGCTGTGGAGATCTCATCCACCACCTTGGCGGTCTCGCTCACGGACTCAGCCACCTCACTGGCAATGGCATCGGTCTGCTGATCGGATGCCTGGATCTGACGAAGCTGCTCCTGTACTCTGACGGATTCCTCGTAAACCGTCCGTCCATTCTCCATATTGACGGTTGCCTTCTCCTTCACAGCGTCGATGGCAGCACCGATATTGACCGTCATGGATGCGGTATTCTGGACATCCTCCGCCATGACGGTTGCGCCCTGTGCCAGATCAGCCACAGCGCTGTTGATATCGGAGGTTGTCTTCTGGGAGTCGATGATACGTTCCTTGGTGCCTTCCGCCTTCTCATTGACATTCTGTGCATGGCTGATGACACTGCGTACCGCCGTCTGCAGTCTTGAACGCATATCCTCTGAAGCATGCACAATCTTCGCAAATTCGGTGATGGTTGCCCTGGCCTTGATCTGCGTCGCAAGGTCACCGCCGGCCATACGCTCCATGGTGTCAGACAGCATGTTCAGCATTCTCGTGATCTTGTTTGCCACACTCATGCCATAGACAAACAGGATGGCCGCGATCACCAGCGCGATGATGCCTGAGATGAGAATGGTTTTTTTGATGGAATTCTCCAGCGCGGTCTTCTCACCAACGGCCCATTGCTCCACAATATCCGTCATATTGGACAGATCCGCGCGTGCGGTCTTGAACTGGTACTGGTAGCTGCCCCAGTCGCCTTCCATATTGTTAAAATCATAGAGATCCAGCCATGCATTGAATTCCTTCTCAAACGCGCTGCCATACTGGGCGATCGTCATGCCGTCAATCATGGTCTGATTGTAGAGGACATCCTCCTCCTTCGCGATCGCCAGCGCCTCCTGAACCCTGTCCCTGGCCTCCTTCACATTTTCATTGTAGTCATCCAGTTTTGTCTTGAGTGTCTCAACCTTGACATCTTCATCGGTGATCTGGGAGTAACCATAGTAGATATCATAGCGATGGGTCGCCGCCATAAAAGCCTGATACAGATCCCGGTCTGCATTGACCAGCGCGGAATTGATCTGATACAGATGCTCATAGTAGACCGTCTCTGACTCATCGGAAACACTGGTCATCTCACTGGAGAAGAATGCGATCAGTGCCACGATGGCGATCGTAAACGGCAAAATGATCATCAACAGGGTGGTTCGCATGGATCTTGTCTTGGTCTGCACGGTAATTCTCCTTTCATTTCAAGGGAAAAGATTCGCCCTTTGTTTTCTCTGCTTCAAATCAAATTACTGTACCCGGAAGAAACGGATATTCTCCTGCAGCTGCTCAGCCACACGCTGCAGTGCATTCGCCTGTTCCACGACGCTCTCCATACTCATATCAAGCTGCGTCAGGCTGGCACTGGTTTCCTGCGTCGATGCCGCATTCTCTTCTGAGATGGAAGACAGGGACTCGACAGAATTCAGAATCGTATCCTTGTCTGTATTCAGGCTCTCCACCAGCGAAACGATCTGGCGGTTCCCCTCCTCCGTCTCTCGAAGCAGCCCCAGCATCTGCTCAAAGCTCGCCATCATCTCCTGCAGTGCCGCATTCTCGTTGGTAGTGGCCTCTTTGATACTGGATGTCAGTTCCTTATTCCGATTGGAGTACTTGGTAATCTCCTCCAGCATCCGGGTGATCTCTCCGGCCATCTGATTGGTTTCTTCCGCCAGACCTTTGATGTTATCCGCCACAACAGCGAAGCCCTT
>JAFSYF010000266.1 GCA_017443695.1 Butyrivibrio sp. | reverse complement strand
GGTCAGTATGGGAAGGTTGTCCTTGTGGGAATGGCAACGGATACTGCGACGATCAATACGTATCCGCTGATCTTTAAGGAACTGAAATTCGAAGGATCACAGGGCAGCACCACAGATGACTTGCGGGATTGTATTGATCTGCAGGCCAGCGGCGAGCTGGATCCCGAGATCCACACCTGCAAATTCGAAGAGATCGGCGAAGGCATTGAGAAGCTGCGCCGCGGCGAGATCAGTGGTCGTCTGGTCTGCCTGTATGAATGATCGGGAAGGAAATTGATACCAGACTCGTGTATGGTTTTCTGGATGCGGGCAAAACCACCTTTATCAGGGACTGCATCCAGAATGACTATTTCTATCAATACGGAACGACCCTGATCCTCTGTTTTGAAGAGGGGGAAGAGACCTACGATCCGGATATACTGTCTGAGAGAAGAACGACGGTCGCCTGTTATGACCGGAGTGAAGCGGTTCATGCGTTCTGCATGAAGCACATCGAAGACAGCCATCCGGATCGTATTTATGTGGAAATGAACACGATGATGGAGGGCCTGAGGGGGACGTTGCCTGATTGCATGAAGGTTTCCTATGCCTGTACATGGATAGACTGGGAAACGTTTGGAACCTATTTCGTTCATTTCACCCCGATGTTCAGAGAGATGGTTGCAGACTCGAATCAGGTCACATTCCGGGGATGTCCGTCGAAGGAACTGTTACATCCGTATGCGCAAGCCTTCAGGCTCATGAACCGGAAGGCTACCTATCTGAGACAGGATCCCATGGGATATCATGAGAAAGCTTTTGATCTGTTTCTTCCCTTCTCCCTGGAGGATCATGAGATCGACATCAACGAGGCGCGCTATCTAGTTTTCTGGCTGGATGCCCACGATCACCCGACGCATTATGAGGGGAAGAGGATCCGGTTCACGGATGCGCTGGAGATCCGTCAGGCGGATTCCGGGGACACCTGCTTCGCAGGCCGTGTGGTGATGACCTGCTGCATGGCGGATCTACAGTTCATGTCCTTTGATCTCGAAGTGACAGGCGACATGCCCTGCGGTGGCTGGTGTATGATGGATGCGCAGGCTGTGATAGCGATGGATGCATACGGGCAGAAAAGGCTGAAACTCAAGGCAGTGAGCATGCACGCCGCCCCGCCGCCCGGGGATCTGCTCCTGCGCGCACTTCCGCAATGGTAATCTTTTTCTATTCATGCTATAATAGAATGGGAGAAGAGGTTTATGAGTATCGGAATTGCTGTTGATTGTCTGTTACTGATGCTCGGCGCCGTTTCGGCGGTGCTGGGGATCAGCTTCTATATGAGGAATTTCCGGTATTCCAGAGTGATCAGCACCCATATCTTTTTCTATGGGATGATGGCTGCCCTGTGGTGTGTCAGCTATGGCCTGATCGGCGTGACGGAACGTTTGGAGTGGTGCGGATGGATCAGGATGGCGGGTCTGCTGGCCGTGTACGGGTTTCTGGTGAACGAGTGCTTCTTCGTCTGTAAGATGTGGAACCCGCCCCGTATCGCATCCTGGTTGAGCCGGGGTTCGATGGTGGTGGTATCTGTGGTGGATTATGTCCTCTATTCCCAGAGAGGACTAGATAACTTCATGAAGGTCGGAACCTGGACCACCTGGTATGCGAATCCGGCATATGCGTTCAACCGACAGGTGCATTCCGTCTACATGGTTTTTTCCTTTATCATCCTGTTCTGCCTGGCGCTGGGGTGGTATTCGAGCAACAAGCTGGTGCGACAGAGGAAGTTCATCGCCATCATGATTGCGGCCAACTTCCTGCTGATTGTATTTGCGATACCGGATACCCTGCTGCCGCTCCTGGGGCTGCATGCTCTCCCCACCTCGGGTATCGGTGGTGCCCTGTGTGTGGCGGTGATCTGGTACGGCGCGACGCAGCTGAACTATTTCGATATCCGGATGGGCAACATCGCGGGTAAGGTCATCGACTTCATCGATGCGGGGATTCTCGTATTCGACACGCAGAGACAGGTGATCATCTCCAACCAGTACTGCATCAAGCTGATGAAAGGTGAATATCTGCTGGGCAGCAGGGTCGATACTTTCTTCAACATGGATGAGATCGATGAGGATACGATGTTCCGGCAGGCCCTGGCGGATGTCTTCTCAGCGAGACTCACCGGCAAGGAACAGAACAGCACCTATTCCGTGCGGCTCAATGCCCTGAAGGATGATTACGGGGATCCCTTCTGTTTCGTCTGTGTATTCGCGGATGTCACGGAAGAAATGGAGATGATTGACAAGCTGGAGGTCGCCTCCTCAGCCAAGAGCCGGTTCCTGGCCCAGATGTCGCATGAGATCCGGACGCCGATCCATGCGATCCTCGGCATGAATGAGATGATTCTTCGGGAGTCCTCAGAGCCTGCGATCAAGGATTATGCAGGCAACATCGATTCCGCTGGACACACCCTGCTGTCCCTGATCAACAACATCCTGGATGTCTCGAAGATCGAGGAGGGCAAGATGGAGATCCTGCCGGTCCGGTATGATACGGCCTCCTTCGTCAACGATCTGGTGAACTCCGTTCAGCAGCAGGCGACGGACAAGGGATTGCGCTTCGGTGTGCATGTGGACGAGAACCTCCCCTGTACCCTGATCGGTGACGATGTCCGCCTCTCCCAGGTCATCCGGAATCTGCTGATGAATGCGGTGAAGTATACGGAACGGGGCGTGGTCTCCCTGACGGTGCGCTACGACGACAGAAAGGGCAAATTTGCGCGCATTTTTGTGTCCGTCAAGGATACGGGGATCGGCATCCGCAAGGAGGAACTCGCCCGGATCTACGAATCCTTTGAGCGGCTGGATGAGATCAGGAACCGGAGCATTGAGGGAACCGGCCTGGGAATCTCCATTGTCAGGGATCTGCTGGAGCTGATGAACAGCAGACTGCATGTGGAGAGTATCTATGGGGAGGGATCCAGCTTCTTCTTCACCATCGAGCAGGAGATCGCGGATGATACCCCCATCGGTCCGTATGAGAAGAGGGTCAGGGAGACCGCGGCGGTACAGGTCAGGGAGAGTGTCATCTACGCCCCTGACGCAAGGATCCTGGTGGTGGATGACAATGAGATGAATCTCCAGGTGATGTTCAATCTGCTGAAGCTGTGCGGCATCAAACCGGATCTCGCCGCATCCGGCGCGGAGGCCATTACCGCCATGACCAGGAAGACCTATGACATCGTCTTCATGGATCATATGATGCCGCAGATGGATGGCATAGAGACCCTGCACCGGCTGCAGGAGAAGAACCTGGTTCCGGCAGAAACCACGATGATCGTGCTGACGGCCAATGCCATTGCAGGGGCGCGGGAGAGATATCTGAAGGAGGGTTTTGCGGATTATCTCACGAAGCCCATTGAGATGAAACGTCTCATGAAAGTGCTGCAGCAGAATCTCGACAGCAGCGAGATCGAGGAGACTACCGATACGCCGGTGCAGAATCAGGAAGAGCAGCAGCTGCTGCTGCCGCCGGTGGAGGGCGTCGACTGGAACAGGGCCTATGCCAATATGCCGGATCATGAGATGCTGAAGCAACTCCTGCACACCTTCTGTGATATGGCCCAGGGGGAGACGGACGACCTCCAGACCAATTATATGAGTGGTGTGACCGGTTTCGACGACGAAGCGCTGGAACTGTACAGGGTCAAGGTGCACGCCATGAAGCATTCCGCGGCGCAGATCGGAGCGGATACGCTCTCTGAGGAGGCAAAGGCGCTGGAATATGCGGCACGGGATGGGGGACGTGTCTTTATCGTGGCGCATCACGAGGCTTTCAGGAAGCATTATCTGGATACGGCGGAGCAGATACGCCGGACGGTATTCGGCGAAGAGGCACAGGCAAGGGCAACCATGGACCGGGAAACCCTGCTGCAGAATCTGTCGTTGATGGAGACTGCCATCCAGGGCTTTGACACCTTCCAATTGAATGAGCTGTCCTTTGTCCTGGGGCGGCAGACGTATGAGACAGAGGCAATCACCGGTGAGGTGCACGCGCTGCAGGAGGCCGTCCGTGATTTTGATCAGGAACGGTTTGCAGCAAGCATCGGCAGACTCCGCGCGCTGCTCGGATAACGCGGAGGGGAAAGGAAATGAACGATGAGTGAGGGAAAGAGCAGAACATCAGAGCATACGGATGTGGACGCACTGCTGTCTGAAGCAAGACAGCTTGTGGAGGAGATGGCGAAACGGGAGAGCATCGCCGGTGATCTGCTGGCGCTGCAGTCCTATGATGAGTATACCTACCGGCATTCCGTCAATGTTGCCGCATATGCCGTGGCGGTGGCCCGGTATATGGGACTGTCACAGGAGGAACAGCTGCAGATCGCGCAGGCGGGTGTCTGCCATGACCTGGGCAAACAGAAGATTGCCATAGAGATCATCAACAAACCCGGCAGACTGACCACGGAGGAGTATGAGGAGGTGAAGAAGCACCCGCAGTATTCCTTTGACATGCTGGCCGGGAACGATGATGTGCCCGATATCGTGCGTCAGGCGGTGCTGTACCACCATGAGAATGAGAACGGAACCGGATATCCACAGGGCAAAGAAGGAGGCGAGGTCTCACAGATGACCCGGATCCTGCATGCGGTGGATGTCTATGACGCGTTGATCAACAGGAGATCCTATAAGAGACCCTATATGCCGGTGGAGGCCTTTGAATACCTGATGGGTGGCGAAGGGATCCTGTTCGACGAGGATGTGGTGGAGGCCATGCGTAAGGTGATCCCCTCCTACCCGATCGCTACGGAGCTGGAGCTGTCCACCGGACAGGTCGCCGTCGTGGTGGGCCATACGGACGATCCGCTGCGCCCGGTCATACGAATTACAGGCGATGAGGATAACATCGACCTGACGGACCCGGAGTACGCGGCGCTCATGATCGTCTCCGGTGGTGCGACCAACCACGGGCTGACAGGCAGAATGGAAGAACTGAACCGGAACCGGGAGGCAGCAGGGGAGAAGCAGGTCGAGGTCATCCTCGTGGACGATTCCTATATGAGTCTGCAGACCACCTCCATGGCCCTGGCGGAGGATGGATATCATCTGATCACGCTGCAGAGCGGTCTGGCGGCCATCAATTACATCAAGGCCAAGGGCGCCCCGGACCTTGTCATTATGGATATCGAGATGCCGGTGCTCAACGGCGTGGATACTGTCGCCGGTATCCGGGAGATGGGTTATGCGGATCTGCCGGTGATCTTCCTGACTGCCAACAGGAACCGGGAGACGGTGCTGAAGTGCATCCAGGTACATGCCAAGGACTACATCACCAAGCCGGTGCGTCCCATTTACTTAAGAGAGCGTGTGGCGATCGCACTGGATGCCAGCCGTGAGAGGTAAGAAACACCGATGAATGCAATGATCTGGGATTACCTGATGGACAAGCTGGGGAATGCCTATGGGGCAGCAGGCCTCATGGGTAATCTGTTCGCGGAGTCCGGCCTGCATCCCAACAAGCTGGAATATGCCCATCAGAAACGGCTCGGATACACCAGCAATACCTATACGGAGGCCGTGGATCAGGGCGTATATGATAATTTTGTCCATGACGGGGCAGGCTACGGCCTGGCACAGTGGACATTTCGTACCAGGAAGGAAGGACTGCTGTCCTATGCGCGCAGCAGGGGAACCTCCATCGGCGATCTCGCCATGCAGCTGGATTACCTGTGGATAGAGCTGAATGAGGAATTCCCGGAGCTCCTGGAACTGTTGCGGACTGCGCCGGATCTGAGTACCGCCTCGGACGCGGTGCTGACGAAGTTTGAGAGACCGCTGGATCAGGGTGAGGCCATTAAGAAGCAGAGAACGTCCTATGGTCAGAGATATTTCAACAAATACTCCGGCATGATTATCTGGAGCATCATACGAACGACCGGCTTGTGGAGCGGCTGAACGAGCTGAGCAGGTGGCGGACACAGATCAGCTTCCTGCTGGAGGATTACAATACAGGCACGGTCTATTATGAACGCAATGCGGGGGTGAAGCGTCCTATCGGCAGCATCACAAAGCTGATGATTGCATACCTCTGCGCGGTACGGATCAATGAGGATGAGCGGATACTGGCGGAACTGGTGACCATAGACCGGCAGGCGGCGGAGGTGTCCCACGATATGGGGCGCTCGGCCTATGAACAGATGGAGGAGGGAGAGCAGTACACCGTGGAGGCTCTCATGGAGATGATGCTGGTCGCTTCCTCATGTGCATCGACATATGCGCTGGTCAAGCATATCCTGGGATCAGAGGAGACGGCCGTCGCACAGATGAATGAAGCGGCCGCGCGGATGAGGCTCTCCGGCCATTTTGTGGATATCACCGGAGTCAGCCCCTATAATGAGTGCAGTGCCAGGGATCTCGCCATTTTGGCGCGGAGACTGATCGCCGAGTTTCCGCAGATATTCACCTACACCGCCCGGAGGGAGGTGCTGTTCCGCGGTGATGTGTATCGGAGCAGCAGTTCGCTGATCCGGGATGATATGATGCCCGGCATGGATGGTCTCAAGAGTGGGACACTGCTGGAAGCCGGTATGTGTTATTTGGGGAGCGCGGTGTACAACGGACACCGGGTCATATCCGTGGTGCTGAACGCACAGGATAAGACGGAGCGGGACGCCGAGACAGCGGCGCTATTGGAGTATGGGTTATTCAGGGCAAATGAGGAAGACTAGACTGCAAAAAAAAGATCTGTATCCGACACGTTTCGAAACGCATGTCATGGATGCGGAGGACAGGGTGATCCGGATTCTGGCGGAGAATGAATCCCACCGGGATTATGTCCCACTGGGTCAGATGTCCGACTATCTCGTGCAGGGTATTGTGGCCGGAGAAGACAAACGGTATTACAGACACCACGGGGTGGACTTCATCGGTATGGCGCGTTCCTTCGTTATCATAGTAAAGAGTTTTGGACGCAGGATCCAGGGCGGCAGCACCATCACGCAGCAGTTGGTCAAGAACACCCTGTATCCGGACTGGGTACAGGAGCACACCTTCGTACAGCGGCTGCAGAGAAAGGTCGGTGAGTTCTTTCTGGCACTCCGTGTGGAACGGATGATGGACAAGTCAGAGATCCTGGAGTGCTATCTGAATACGATATATTTCGGCGGGGGCTGTTACGGGGCAGAGACGGCGTCACTCAGGTATTTCGGCAAACACGCTGCGGATTTGGATCTGGCGGAGAGTACCCTGCTGGCAGGAATTCCACAGAACCCCTACGGCTGTGACCCCTTCCGACATCCGGAGAAAAGCATTGGCCGGCGCAACTACATCCTGCGTGTCATGTTGAAAGAGGGGATCATCACGAAGGAACAGCACGATCAGGTTGTGCGGACGGATATCACGGAACAGATGCAGCAGCGGAAGGAGGAGATCCGCCAGGTCTTCCGGGTGTACTCCTATTATGAGGACGCCTTGATCACCCAGGTCACAGCGGATCTTATGGAACAGCGCGGCATCACCAGGAAGGAAGCGACGCAGATGATCTACAGCGGAGGCTTGCGTATCCACACACCGCAGCTGACACAGTTCCAGCAGTTCTGCGAGAACCTGTTCTGTGATCCGGCGCTGATCCCGGATATGGAGAAGCCCTACGGGCCACAGGCGGCGATGATCCTCCTGGATCCCGCCACGGGATATGTGCTGGCCACTGTAGGCGGACGCGGTGAGAAGCAGGCGAGTCGGATCTTCCACCGGGGGACGGATGCGAGGCGGAACCACCGGGCGAAGATCATTGAGCGGTTCTTCAGCAGGCTCCGTCAGGATGCCGGAGAGGGCATGGGAATCAGTATCATGGATCTCTGTGCGGCATATGCGGCTCATGAGAACGGCGGCGCACCGCTGAAGCCGTATTTCTATGAGAAGGTGACGGACTGGCATGGCAATGTCCTGCTCTCGGCTACATCGCCGGAGAGGAGAGAGATGACGGACTACCCGATGCCAGACTGCTCTGAGGTGGCGATGCCCGGAGATGTCTGGGTGATCGGTATGGTGGCCGGGCTCGTCCTCGGCGTATGGGGCGGCTACGACGACAACCGCAGACTCCCGCTGAAGGAGGCGTATTTCACCTATCCGCGGAAGCTGTGGGAGCAGATGGCACAGAAGATAAAGGATTACAAACAGACAACATGAACAGAAAGAATCTCCGCGCATATCTGGGTACCCGTGATTTCTATCTTAGGGTCGGCGGGATTGCGCTGCCCATCGCATTGCAGAGTCTGATCCAGATCGGTGTGAACATGATGGACACCGTGATGCTGGGGACGCTGGGTGAGACCGCGCTGTCAGCATCCGCCCTGGCCAACCAGTTCATCACGATTTATCACATCTGCTGCATGGGGATCGGGATGGGGGCATCGGTGCTGGTGTCCCGCTTCTGGGGTGCTGGGGACATCCCCTCACTCAAGAAATCCGTGACCATCATGCTGCGGCTCTGTATTGGCTTCGGACTGGTGTTTGCCCTGCTGACGGCTTTTTTCCCGGGACAGATCATGCGGGTCTACACGCCGGAGCAGGAGGTGATCCGGGAGGGGATCCGCTATTTCTTCTGGGCCGTGCCAACCTATCTACTGCTGGGGCTGTCGCTGGACTGCACCCTGGTGCTGCGGAGTATCGGCCGGGCGATGGTGCCGCTGGTCTGTTCAATCCTGGGCTTTGCTTCTAACCTGTTTTTCAACTGGGTGTTTATCTTCGGTAAGCTGGGCGCGCCCCGTCTGGAGGTAGCGGGCGCCTCGCTGGGGACCTTCCTCGCCCGGCTGATCGAGTTTGCGCTGATCGGCGGGTATTTCTTCTGTGTGGAGAAGAAGCTGCGCTACCGCGTGCGCGATCTGCTGATGCGCTGCGGGGATCTGGTGGGTGAGTACCTGCGCATCAGTATCCCGGTGCTGATCAGTGACGCGCTGATGGCTTTCGGCAACAGTGCGGTGGCCATTATCAGGGGACATATCGGCGCGGCCTTCGTGTCTGCCAACTCCAT
>JAFSYF010000265.1 GCA_017443695.1 Butyrivibrio sp. | reverse complement strand
GACACATATTCTTTTCTCCGCTCCGCTCCGGTCGGCGCAATGCCGAGGTCCACTGGACCTCGTGCGCCCTCCGCCCTATCGGTTGTATATTCTGTCAGGCCAGCCCGAACTCCTTATACAGCTGGGCTCTGGTCTTTTCATCATCGCACGCACGATTCACGTCATCCGTGCGTCCGGCCGCAAGCAACTGCTTAATCAGCCTGCCAAGCAGCGTTGCCCCCTCTTCTCTTCCTTCTTCTCTCCCTTTCTCTATTCCTTCTTCTCTCCCTTTCGCTATTCCTTCTTCTCTTGCTTCCCGCCTGAACATTTCCATGACTTCTTCTTCGTTATACTCTGTCAGACACATACCTCTCACCTCCACCCGATTATTTAACAGGAACTCTCTGATCTCATAATCCAACGGCATCTCATCCAGTGCCTGATCTACCGCTTCATCAATGATCATCTGCCTGCTTAATTCCCGTATCTTCTCCACCAGCCATGCGTACTCTGCCAGCACCTTGCAGGCAGCCATCAGCTGCTTGTTCCTCCCGCTGTTGACATTCAGCATCCGCACGCGGACATTGATGTCTGATTCTCCTGCCAGCTCCTGGGGAAATGAATCTGACAATTGCAGGATCACCTCATCCTCCTGCTCCGCCGTTCCATTATAGAAAACCACCAGCTTCGGTACCGGCAGTGTCAGCCGTTTACTGCCATAGATATTCAGTCCTTTTTGGTGGATATACTTGTCGTACAGTTTCCCGGCATACATCAGTTCCCGCACCGGCATGTTCAGGTTGACAGAAGCCTGATGTTCCCAGATACTCATCCGCCATTGCAGGAGGAAGGATACATCATTCTTCATCCCCATATAGACCACGTCTCCCATGGTCGTAATCTCTATATCCTCTGCATCCGTATAGGATGTCCCCTGTACCGCATTATACAGGGATAACGTCCACGCCCGGTTCTCTTCTCTTCCAAAGATAAAACAGAACAGTCTGTCCTTGTGTTGTCCATTGATCATCTGGCAGTCCTCCTTTTTACGACAGAACATATGTTCTATTACATCGTAAGTCTTTCAAGGCAGACTGTCAAGATCTATTCTCATTATACCACTTTGTACCCGGCGCAACTCAATAACGAAATGGAAAAGTATTTCGTTATTGAGTATAATAATGCCACCAAATAATATGAGCGAGGTGCGTCATGCAGCAGATCGGCAGTTCGAATAACAGCAGCGCTGTAAAAGAGCAGTATGCGACATCCAGAGGTCTGGACACCCGGATCTCTTTTCATGATAAGTATTCCACAAACAAACAGGGGTATGGGAACTGGATCTTCTCCCATTATGAGATCCGTGAGGGGATGCACATCCTGGAGATAGGCTGCGGGAATGGCAGCCTGTGGATGGGTCATGACGATGACATGGCGCGGTGCGGCAGGCTCGTACTGACGGACCTGTCCGAGGGGATGCTGTCCACGGCCAAAGCGCATCTTGGCGAGAGAGATAACGTCAGCTACATGCTGGCGGACATTCAGGACATTCCTTTTGAGGATAACAGCTTTGACATGGTCATCGCCAACGCCATGCTCTACCATGTGCCGGATCTCGACCAGGGCCTACGGGAGGTGCGCAGGGTGTTAAAGGACGGTGGCGCATTCTGCTGCGCTACATTTGGGGAGCACAACTTTGCGGAGTGTCTGGCGGAATGGTTCAGGCTGGACGCGGAGCACTTTCAACCCAACCACAATTTCACCCTGGAGAACGGGACGCAGCAGCTGCAAACGTATTTCTCCGAGGTGCAGACGCTGTATTATGAGGATTCGCTGCATGTGACGGATATCGAAGACCTGGTTGAGTATCTGCGCAGTCTGGCATCCTTCAAGGCGATCATCGAGATCCCCGTCCCCAGGATCCGGGAGATTCTGGAGAAGCATGCACAGGACGGGGTGATCGATCTGCCCAAGGAATACGGGATGTTCATCTGCCGTTAAGGTATTGCTCCGCCTCCCGCAGGATGCGCCTGGAGCTCTCAAACTGAAGCAGCTCCTGCGCTGTCCCGAAATCGACCCAGCGGATCTCCGCCACCTCCGATGTCTGTGGCCGCACCTCCTGCTGATCCGTACAGGCCAGAAAATATGTAACCTGCTTAATGGTATCGGGTCTGCCCTCCCTTGTCAGCGTATACGCTTCCTCCGTGCAGAAATCATCCAGGAGCTGCACCGTGCAGCCGGTTTCCTCCCGGGTCTCCCGGATCGCGGTCTCCTGCCGCGTTTCGCCCTGTTCCATATGCCCTTTGGGGAACCCCCAGTAGCCGTTATGGGATCGGATGAGCAGCACCCTGCGTGCCTCTCCCTCACCGCGACAGACCACCGCGCCACAGGAATGCTCCACCGTCCTGTTCAGCGGGATGTCCCGGATGTCGATCCAGTAGCGCTGCATCAGACATCCATCCTCGTCCATCACCTCATTTTCCAGCACACCGCCATTGTTGATGATTGACTTCGCAGAGCCGGGATTGTCCTTATCACAGACGATGAGTACCCGGTCCATCCCCAGCTGCCTGCATACGGGCAGTGCGAGCCGGATCATCTCCGTCGCATAGCCTTTTCTGCGCTCACTCGGACGGATGCCGTCCCCGATATGTCCGCCGTCTGACAGGAGGGAGAAACTCAGATAGTGCCGGATGTTGATCGCACCCAGCAGACGGTCCCTGGTCTCATCCAGCAGGAAATACACCGTATCCACCACCCGGCCATCCTGCTCCTCCCGGAACTCCAGATGCTCCAGGTAGTAATCGAAGTCATGATAGTCGTTCTTGAAGATGGCGTAGGGGGAGTGATTCGTGTGATTTTCCTCCTGATCCCTGCGCCATTCCTCGATCATCTCGCCGAGCTGACGCTCATATTCCTTTGTCAGACGGATCAGCCTGACATGCATGTCGGTGTTCATCGGCGTATCCTTAGAAATTCCGTCCATTCCAGCCCCAGTCATGAACCCCGTGGTAGGTGACATAGACCCTGTCGCCCGGAATATCGAGCTCCTCGTTATAGATCCGGCAGATCTCGCCCGTCATCGCGTCACAGGCGGAAGAGTCGGCGTCCCCAAACAGACTGACGGAGACATACGCGCCTTTCTCGATCTTCTGGCCGGCGAAATACAGATCATAGTCGTCATCGAAGCCAACCATGAGGTAGCTCTCAGGCTTGGACATGAGACCGATCGCTTTGCCCAGTTTGGACTTGATGGCTTCCTTTTTCTCTTTTGTGACAGGTACGGATATCTTGGAATCGATGAATGGCATTACAGCCTCCTTTCCTGCATTTCGCAGATCGTAACAATAAATGAATTCAAATCGTAACTATTCAGAACAGTTACCTCAAACCGGTATAAACGCCTCACCCGGACGGCGTAGAGCGGCGATTTCATTCAGCCAGTCCAGCACCTCTTCCCTCTTCTGAACAAACGGATCATGGTGACTCATCAGGAGATACGTCGCCCGGACCTGTTCCAGACGCCGGATCAGTTCTATCAGAAGCCCCGTGTTGTACACCGCCTGGCCATTCTTCCTCGTGGCGTATGCGGCATCTCCCAGGAAACACCAGGTCTCATTGACCTCCAGCGCCAGCGAGCCCTTCGCATGACAGGATGGCACAGGGAAAAGATGGAGACGCAGCTCCCCATCCTCCAGGAACGTATCCTCCCCGATGACGACGCCCCGGTGCGTATAGCCGAAGGTATTCCTGCACTGGTAGATCTCCTCACAGTCCAGTCTGCTGAGATTGCCGATATGATCGGGATGAAAATGAGATAATACCGCACAGACGCCCTTCCCCGATCTCCTGATGATCTCCGCCACTTCCGGGGCATTCCCGACATCATACAGCCAGAGGTACTGCGCTCCCTCCATCAACACGACGTTTGCAGAGAGCGGTTCTTCAGATGGCGGGATATAGCTGATATATGGCGCAATTGGAATCGTATCTGTAACCATCCGCATCTCCCCATGGGACTACTCTGATGATTCTATCATGGGCAGATTTGGAAGTAAAGTGTCGTGCCCGGGAGAAGGGATTCCATAGATATCTGCCTTATTGACATTTAGGGTAGGGTAATTTATTATTTTATAGGGGTTTGAAGAATTACCTGTGGGAAAACATACATTCGAGCTCTGATAAAAATGTTCATGAAAATGAGTGTTTTTGTGGGTGAAATATCGATACTATGGGAATAGAATAGATATGCATTAATCAAAGAATGATTACTTTTTAACATCTGGACAGGAGCGGAAATGAAAGATATAAGTTTGATGACAAAAGAAGAATTCG
>JAFSYF010000036.1 GCA_017443695.1 Butyrivibrio sp. | reverse complement strand
GTAAGCGACAAAACTATCTTCGTTTTGGCGCTTACTACGCGCCGACCGCATTTGCGGCAAAGCCGCAATACATACATCTTGCGGTCGGTCGCATCCGCCGGAGGCTTATAGTAAACGAAATTAGAAATTTCGTTTACTATATCTTCATTTGCAATACCGATCCATCAGCATCTCCTTCAGGACGAGGAGCTCACGCTCCTCGTCAAAGTCGTCCGGGATGTAGACCAGACCGATGGCGTACCGGGTGATGGCCGCCAGCATGAGGTGGATGGTGACGGAGAACATGGTTTCCTCGGATTCGTCCGTCCGGACAGTCCCGTCCTCTCCTGCCTTGCAGTACATGATATGGAAGGGTTTTCTAAATTCCCTAATGATATCCTGGTAAGGCTGCAGGATCTGGGTATCGAGCCGCTCCGACTGGACGTAGTCGTTGAAGAACTGGTTGAAACGCAACAGGTCTCTGTGGTTGCGGTAGAGCTCCAGGAAGGAATCCAGGTAGAAGTCCATGATCTCCGCGGCGGACATGCCCTCCAAGTCTGCAGTGGGTCTGCGGTTGACATTGTCCTCCCGGAACTGTTCCCATTTCCATGTGGCGACGGCGACTACGAAGCCCGGTTTCTTGGCAAAATAGCGGTAGATGGTCGCCATGCCGCAACCGGTGGCCGCTGCGACATCCTGCAGGGTGACGCCTTCGATGCCTCTCTCGGCAAAGATTTCAAAGCCCTTTTCGAGGAATTCGTGGCGTCTGCTGGCCATCTGCCTGGCTTCTTTTTCCCTGTCCCACATACTTGCTCTTTCCTTTCCGCGATGTGATCGATATGAGGAAGCTGCATGCTTTCTGTGAAAGTAATGCTATCATAGTGTGGCCTGTATGTCAAGGATTCTACCCGGGCTCCGTCAGCACCCCGCAGGTGTCCGCTCGCGCTAGGGTATGCTCCAGGGGCCGACCGAATAGCCATGAGCAGGCCGCCCGTGCTACTTTATCGTGACTTCCCCGATATTCGCGTCCACGACAATCATGTCGCCGGTGTGGATCAGTTTCGTCGCGTTCTGCGTGCCGGTGACGCAGGGGATGCCGAGCTCCCTGGCGATGGATGCCGCGTGGCAGGTGATGCCGCCCTGATCCGTCACGACTGCCGAGGCGGTGCGCATGATCTCAAACATCTCCGGATTCGGTTCGTTGGAGACGAGGATATCTCCGGGCCGGAAGCCGTCCGCTTCCCCGTTCTTACGGACAACGACCGCGCGCCCCACAGCGACGCCGCGGCAGGCTATCATTCCCGTGATCGTCGTGGGTTCCTGCTCCTGCGGCAGCCTGTCCATGATCTGCCGGCATGCCTCACCCGTGTAGATGGTCTCCTTCCCGCTTTTCCCGTAATATACCATGGCTACGGCTCTCTCCGGGTCATAGGCCCCGGTTGTGGCAAGCGCCGGGATCTCCTCGGGGAGCATGAAGCGGATCGCGGTCTCCGGCACCTGAAACCGCCCGGACATCTCCCGGATCATCCGTTCCAGATAATAGAAATTCTTCAGCTCCGCCAGCCGCCTGTATGATTTGGCAACGCCCAGGTTGGCATAGCAGCGGAAGATATCCAGCGTCTCCTCCGGAAAGTGGCTTGCCGCCTCCCTGTACCGTCTCTCAGCTTCCGGGTCCGCCTGCCATTCTTTGCCGGAGGCCTCTGCCTGATATTCCTCCAGGGTCTTGACATGGGGATTCGTGTATCCGTGATAGCCGCTGTAGCGGTATTTCTGCCACAGCTTCACCGGATCATCGCCTTCCTGCAGGCGCTTCTTTTCCTCAGAAAAAGCAGAGAGCACGGGCGTCCAGAGGAGATCGGCATAGACCTGTTTGTCCCCGCCGACCAGCGCCAGCAGTCGGTCCTCAATGGAATTGACAGACGAATGCATCTCCTCTATGCGCCACGAAGCCAGCAGCAGATCCTCACGGGCCTGGTTCTGGCGGTTGTACAGGGCGAGCAGGTCCTCCGTGGAAAGCGCCTCCACCGGGAGATCGTCGTCCCCGTAGACAGCCTCCAGCTGCTCGGACGCCTCCAGAATGGAGGGAAGCAGCTCCCTGCGCCAGGAAGCGTCTGTCATGAACCGCCGGATCAGTTCCTCACTGACCCGCCTCGATTCCTCCCGGATCAGATAGAACTGGCTGTGCGTCCCCTCGTAGACCGAGAGGATCTCCTCATGTCTGGAAGTGGAGAAATAGGAGGTCGCGACCCGCAGCAGCATGATATCCGCCTGCAGATCGTCATTATAATTCTCTGTTGCAAAAAACCATCCGCTCAAATCAATTGTTTCAGCCATTCTGTTTTCGTCCTTCCCGGCGCGGTATAGTCGCCTGTCAGTCTGTTCTCCATGAGCCGGATCAGCCGGTCATAGGAAGCCGGATCGATCATCGGCTCCGGGATCTCCCCCTCCGGCACGATCCTGCTCCAGAACTCGATCTCCATCTGTCCCAAAGACGGCAGATCCTTCTTCAGCGGCCGGGAGAGCGAGTGGCTCACGCCGTATACCTGGCCCACGGCCTCGTCCAGGCAGATCACCCGCTTCTTGTGCTTATAGTAGGCAGGCAGGCGCGTGATCTCCAGGGCATCAAAGGGCGCGTGGAAGAGCTTTTCCAGATATGCCTCCATCTCCTCGACGGGAGCAATCGTGACCCTGCGGGTGAGGATATCCCCCTCCACCTGGGTCTTGTGCTTGAATGCCATGGGGAACTTCCAGCCCTTCTTGCCCAGGATGCAGATGTAGGTTTCCTTCTCCCCCAGACGCACATGGAGGTAGCGCTCAAATGTGGTGAAATGGCGCAGGGCGGAAAAAGAGAAACCGTCTATGGTCGTCTTTTCGGGGATGGTGTCGCTCTCAAAGGTCTCAATCTTGTACTCGGTTTCGTCATTGAGCCAGAAGCTGTCCCGGGACGACCGGATCGTCAGCGTGTCGTTGTACTCATGATGGGGCAGATCCCCCGGCACCTGTATATAGACGTCCATGACCTGCACCAGGTTCAGGCCCTCCTCCCGGTGATCCAGCATCTTCATCCGTCATCCTCCTCCCCTATCCGCATAGCGCATGAATTCCACCGCCCGGGCCGGCGCCAATAATCAGGACATCATAATCCATCATCGCTGCTCCGTTCTGATTCATGTATGCTGTTCCGGGGAGAGTTCGGTATCAATCTCCCGGCGCAGCTGCTCGATCTCTGCAATGGGAAACTGATAGCGTTTGCCGCAGAAGTGGCAGCGCAGCTCCACATCCTCTCCATCCCGGAGGATGTCGTCCAGTTCCTTCCGGCCCAGGAGCTTCAGTGCCCGGGCGACGCGGTCTCTGTCGCAGTTGCAGTAGAAGGATACCTCCTGCCGCTCCAGGGATACCGGTGTCAGTCCTTCCAGCGCCTCCTCAAGGATGGTCTCCGGGGTTCTGCCGGAATGGAGCAGCTCCGTCACAGACGGCAGGGAGAGGAGGTTCTGTTCCAGACGGTCGATGGTCTCCTCCGTGGCAGCCGGCATCAGCTGTATGATATAGCCGCCCGCCTCCATCACCTGCCCCGCGCGGTCCACCAGGACACCCAGGCCCACCGAGGAGGGGATCTGTTCGGATGCCGCGAAGTAATAGGTCAGGTCCTCCGCAATCTCGCCGGTCTGGATCGCCACCTGTCCGGAATAGGGGTCTGCCCTGCCCATATCCCTGATCACGGAGAGGATCCCATTTCCCACGCCGCCGCCGACGTTCAGATGGCCCTGTTCGTTGTTGGGCAGGATCACCCAGGGGTTTTTGACATAGCCCTTGACGTGGCCGCGGCAGTCCGCCGTTGCGAGGAGCCCCCGCAGCGGTCCGTCTCCGTCGATCTGTACGGTGATCAGGTCGTCGGCCTCCTTGAGCATATCGGCGCCCATCATCACTGTGCCGCACAGGAGTCTGCCCAGGGCGGCTGTGGCCAGCGGGCTGGTGTGGTGGGCTTTTCTGGCTGTCTCCACCATCTCCCGTCCGGTTACGGCGAATGCACGGATCTGTGCATCTGCTGCTGTCATGTGTACGAAGTAATCTTTGGTTTGCATCGGTCTCTTTTCCTCTGTATTCGGGTTGTGTCGCTGCCATCATTATATCAGCAAAAAGCGACTAATCACAATAATTCGGTTTTTTAGGTATGCACCAACGCCTGTACTGTTGGCACGGTGTTTAGCAGCTTGAAAAGTTCACTCTGCTTCTTTAGCAGATTACATACCGTCCACGTGTTGTGCCGCTTGTGAACCTTTACCATACG
>JAFSYF010000264.1 GCA_017443695.1 Butyrivibrio sp. | reverse complement strand
CGTCCTGATAGGGGACATCTGGGTGCGTGATGAGCGTAGAGCGTGCCTCGTAGTACATCGCGTTCTGTCCGAAGGGATCATAGGAGAGGATCATGATGGTAACCAGATCGGGTAGGGCGGCATAGTGCGTACCGGATTCCAGACGCGTAGCATCGATAACGTCCGAGTAGTAACGGTTCCTCCTGGGAAGACTCTGTTTCCTGGAATCCATGTTATCCGGTTCGATATCGTAGAGTGTGAGCCGGGGGTCGTTCTCGGGGACGGCCTCTATATAGGCATCCAGACGAATCCCGTGCAGATCCGTATCCAGCCCGTTGAAGACACGCTGTGGAACGACCTCGATGTGAGAGAACCGCTGCTGCAGGATCGTCTCCAGCAGAAGCTTCGAGAAGGGAACAGCGATGCCATCTTCCGTCAGCATCGACGTAAACAGGAAATCATCGATGAGATTCAGCTCCCGGAGAGGCCGACGTGTGTAGGTTTTTGTTTCAGATAAAGAATGATCAGACATGCTACCTCCTTGAGTAGAGTGAGAATCGCTACCATTTACAGGAGCTGCGAATGGTAACAATATGATTTGCCGAAGGGCAAACCAGAAACGTGGGAATTTATGACCTATGTCTAACCAAGAAAAAAAAGAAGATGAATTCAGGAACCCAAATAGATATTACCCTTCCCATGCACGAAAGGCAAGTCCTATTTTGATGGGTGGAAAATGTGGCTGCAGCCGGGGAGTGCCCACGCAGAACCGGCGATCTCTTCGCGAAGCGAAATGTGAGCCGGGGCTGTGTGGGTGCTTCCCGGCTGCCAGGAAGACGATCAGAACGCGGAGTGAAATGTGAGCCGGGGCTGCGTGGGTGCTTCCCGGCTGCCGGAACAGTCTGAACAGCCGGAACAGTCTGAACAGCCGGAACAGCCTGAAAGGCCTGACCAGCTTGAACAACTTGAACAACTTGAACAGGAGGCGTTATGAATGTTCGTGTCATCACCATCCCGCTGATCACCGAACCCTGGCAGCGGGATCTGCTCCGCCGGCGGATGGAGCTGTGCCGGAGCCTGTACAATGCGGAACAGAACCGCCTGGAGCGCCGCTACCACAGCATGCAGCGCGACAAACGCTACCAGCGCAGCAAGAGCAGCATTGATGCCGTCTATGCCATGAAACCGGCACAGAGAGCACAGGCCAAGGAAACGGAAGGCTACAGGCGTGCTCTCGCCCTACAGCGGGAGGTCTACGGCGCCTATGGATTCACCGCTTACACCGTCCACGACAGGGCCATCCTGGCGGCCAGGGATCATGCCAGCATCCTCCCCAGCCGGGTGGCCCACTACACCATCGGCATCCCACTCTGGCAGGCCATGCACGGCATCCTGATGGGTGAACAGACCGGCTTCCGCTATAAGCGCATGGGGGACATCCATTCCCTCTCCAGTGACGGGCGCAGCGGCATCCGCCTCCTGGGGCCGGCGGGCACCAACGCCCGGGAGGGCATCGATCTGACTGAATGGTCAGAGAAGGCGAGACGCGGAGAGGCGCCGAAGGACAGCGGCTGTCGCGTCATCTATGGCAAGGGAAAAGGGAAGCGGGCGATCTGCCTGCCGTTGAAGATCAGCCCCAAAGATACTTACCTCATCGATACGTTGAGAAACCCGATCCGCAACATCCGCATCCTGCGCCGCACGCAGGACAGACGTGACTGTTACTGTGTGCAATTGATGGTGGATTCTGCGTGGCAGTGATTTGTTCAGATGTATTCCCACGGAAGTTGTGTAGTCAGCCAGGAACTGCCCCAGCAGAACCGGCGATCTCTTCGCGAAGCGAAATGTGAGCCGGGTTTGCAGGGGCAGTTCCTGGCGTCCGGTTTCGGGCGCGGAATACTGTTACAGGTAGCGGAACAGGTTCTCGGCGTCCTCCTTGCGGACGGTCTCCTGGACGGAGAGTACCTCCACGGATACGTCCTTGTTGCCGAACTGGACGGTGATGCGGTCTCCGACCTTCACCGGGGTGGAGGCGCGGGCCACCTTGTCATTGACCAGTACCCGCCCTGCATCGCAGGCCTCGTTGGCCACGGTCCGCCGCTTGATGAGCCGGGAGACCTTGAGATATTTGTCCAGACGCATGCTGGTGCCTGCGCCCGCGTTTGTGGTGTCATTCTTCTGAGCCATGGTGCCTCCTGCAAGGTGTCGGGCTTTTGACCCTGGTATATCAGTTCCCACTTACATCATTCCCGCTGATATCCACATTCACAGGCACGTAGTCCTTGGAGATCAGCTCCGGGAAGGAATAGATCACATTCGTTTCCGTATCATCCACATCGATGGTGAAGCTCCGTGTCTTATACCCCTTCTTCTTCAGCGTCACCGAATGCACGCCAGAGTACTTGGGGAAGGAGATGGGAATCTCACCGATATAGATATCATCAAAATAGGCCGTGGTATCCTCCGGCGCATCGAAGGAGATGTAATACCCCTCAATCACCCGGTCACCGGTGGCAACCTTGGTGGTGGCTGTGGTGGCGGCAGAGGATTTGGTTGATCCCGTTGTGGCGGAGGTGGAGACAGACGATTCTGCAGAGCCCGTGTTTGCGTGGTTCGGATTTGATCCCTCCGAGGTGCGGGGATTCACAGAGGAACCATTCTGCGCCGACGACCCGGCATCCGACGAGATGCCCGAATCAGTGCTGTTCGCGCTGTCAGAACTGCTGTAGCCTGCCGCTGAGGCACCGGTACTGCCCGTGTCCCCGGAGTTGGCCTCTGTAGAATCGGAAGTCTCTGCAGTCGATGCGGAGGATGCCTCGCTGCTGCTGTCCGATGCGCTGGTGGAAGCATCCTTTTCAGGTTCCTCCTGCTCCTCACTCTTGGACAGCTCGATGGTCAGTGTGGCGGAGGGCTCCCCCACCTTCAGCGTACTGCGCAGCTCCTTATAGCCTTCCGCGTCCGCGATGAGCATATGCTCGCCGTACTCGTAGATATTCGGCGTATCCAACAGCGCAGGAACACCGTCCACGACGATGCTGCCATCCTCCGGCAGCAGGTGGAAGACCACAGCGCCCGTCTTCGGCCGCGTCACCTCCACCACACTGGTGTCGATAACCGTCTCCTGTCCCCGTGTCACCTCCACCTCCGTGTTGAAACGTGTGCGGCTCCCGCGGATCCCCAGCTGATAATGCCCTTCGGGTGCACTGATCAGCATATTCGGAGAGATGCGGCGGATGATCTGGTTGTCGAGCTCGATCCAGGCCCCTACAAGGCTGGTATTCTCATCCACCTGGTCTGAGGAGAGGGAGATGTAGCCGTGTCCTCTGGTGACGGTGATGCTGTAGATATCGTGGTCGATGCCGCAGACGCGCAGGGTATCGGTCTCCAGGATGTCCTCCGGGTAGGCGGGGACACCGTCGGCCAGGATCAGCGTCCGGTGATCCATCCGGTAGGCTTCACCGCCGATGCGTGCCATGCCCTCCGTACCGAGCAGACGGTAATTCGTGACATCCTCCATCACCCAGTCGATGGAGGTGAGAGTCAGGGAATTCAGGTGTTTCCTGTTCTTCAGGAAGGTAACGGACACGATCTCCCCGGCCGGGATCCGTCCGGCGGAGAGGGCATTGCCCGCCGCGTCGTAGATGTAGGTCGCATTGTCGTAATCCAGGGTGTAATCCCGTCCGGTCTCGTAATTGCGCAGCCGGATGATCTGCTGTACGGTATCAACAGAGATCACAATCGCCCGGTCGTCCGCGGAGTCATACCGGTGCAGCAGGGAGACGCGGATCGGTTCATCCGTGGCCTGTGCAGCAGTGACAGGAAAGGACAGAAGACCGAGACTCAGAAAAAGGATGACAGACAGGGCCACGAGACGGTGGACAGGATGGCGCACGGTCATGGCGTGCCTCCCAACCGCAGGAGCAGGGCGCATATCGCAGACAATACCCCCTGCAGGATCATGTAGCGGGACACCACCTGCGTGTCTGACCAGCCGCGCTTGGCGCGCAGCTCATCGTGGATCGGTGTCCGCAGCTCATGCAGGAAGTTCTTCCATTTCAGGAAACGGATGACGGAGATCTTGAATAAGCCCAGTCCGCCGTCCAGAATCAGGATCGCGGACAGCAGCAGATAGGCAAAAGGATGGCCCGAACGCATCGCCAGGATCGCCAGGAACAGACCCAGGGGCCTGGAACCGGCATCGCCCATCAGCATGGAGCTGGGAGAGGCATTGAAGCACAGGTATGCCGCCAGAATGGCCGCCAGGATCCAGGTGCCGCCTGCCATGGCGCCCAGCGCCTCCGGGAACAGGAAGGCAAAGGAGAGCCCGGAGAGGATCACGAGACTGGCACACAGCCCATCCACGCCGTCTGCGCAATTGGTCACATTGATGGCGGCCCATACCAGGACGGTGCCCAGAATCAGGTAGACCACATAGGGCAGTTCAAGTACCAGCCCGAATAGCCGGATCTGCGTACCGTGGGCGGCGATGAAGTTGACGGTCGCCGCAATGGAGACGCCCAGATCGATGGCGCCCTTGCGGTACTCCCCCCAGGGCACCAGAGCGGCGTCATCCAGGTAGCCGGCCAGTGTGGTAATCGCCAGGAGTACCAGGTTGATCACCAGTTCTCTGTCCATGGGCCCGTTCACCGCAGCAAGCAGGAGAAAGACGGCCATGAAGACAAGGCCGACTCCACGGAGCTTCCCCTTGGAGAGCGTGCCGTTCACGGCGAAGGCTCTGCCATGGTCTCTGGGCAGGAAGGGGAGCTGGAGCTTGAGTAAAAGCCAGGTCAGGCCAAAGCCTGCCAGCATGGTTATCACAGGAATTGTCGCATTCATGGCATCATTGTAGCATATTCCGGCATAAACAACAAATCAGGAACGACGAGATGTCCTCGTAACATTTCGTTCATATTTATTTAGAAAAAAGTTAGTAACTCTTCACAAATTTTTTATATATGCTATAATTATCTTTACTGCCGATTCAGAACTGGTTCTGAACAGTTCTGCGGCAGTGGAGAAACGAAGACAGGTTATGAAAAAAGAAGGCATCAGGGCATCGTTTCCGGCGGCGCCGGCATCACCTTATGCCGAGGGGGGAAGGCAAATGAAAACGAAATCCAAAGTACTCGCGTGTGCAGTGTTGCTGGGTGCGCTCGCTGTGGCAGGCTGCGGCGATCAGGGGTCAAGCTCCTCACAGGAGGCCAGCTCCGGCATCAGCTGGGAGGCTATCCCGGAGGATCAGCAGCAGGCCAGCCCTGCGGAGGCATCCTCCGCTGTGGTAGAGGCAGAGCCGGAGCCTGAACCGGAGCAGGAGCCTGTGGCGGCCGAGGTACCGGCGGGTATGTACCTGAGCGAGATCACCGGCGAACCCATCGATGAGAGCCTGAGGGACCAGCGGCCCATCGCCGTCATGGTGGATAACGAGACCAAGGCCCTGCCCCACTATGGGACGGCAGAGGCGGACGTGGTCTATGAGATGATGAACAGCACCGCCAACGGCCGTGTCACACGTCTGATGTGCATCGTCAAGGACTGGGGACAGATCAAGCAGCTGGGCTCCATCCGTTCCACACGTCCCACCAACATCCTGATCGCGGCGGAGTGGAATGCCGTTCTGTGCCATGATGGCGGCCCGTACCACAATGACGCGTATTTCGCCAACAAGTGGGCGGAGCATTTCTCCGGCACCTTCTCCCGCGTGAACAACGGCAAGAGCCGTGAGTTCACCGAGTATATCGTCTCCGGGGACCTGGACAAGAACTTCAAGAACAGCGGCTATACCACCACCTACAACGATTACGCGCCGGAGGGGGCGACAGATTCCCATTTCGTGTTTACACCCTATGGCACCACGGTGGATCTGAGTTCCAACGGCAATGCCATCCCTGCGACATCGGTGGATATCAAGCCCTTTACCCACAACAAGTCCCAGCTCACCTATAACTCCAGCACCGGAAAGTATGAGTACTCGGAGTATGGCAACGCCCATAAGGATGCTGAGGACGGTGAAGTGTTGGCCTTTGACAATGTCATCCTGCAGAAGTGCACCTTCAACCAGCTGGATGAGAACGGATACCTGATCTACAACTGCATCGACGTGAACCAGCCTGGCTACTATCTGACCGGCGGGTATGCGATCCCGATCGAGTGGACCAAGGGCGCGGCGACGGCGATCACGCGTTTCTACTCGAATGGACAGGAGCTGGCCATCAACCCCGGCAAGACCTACATTGGAATCATTCCCTCCGATACCTGGGGGGAAATGAAGATCAAGTAAACCCATGGCAGGACGGAACATGAGTCGGGTCCGGTACAGAAGAGGCGGCTCACAGAGCAGATTCGGCGTCTTCCTTTCGCTGCTGGCGGTACTGCTGCTGATGCTGGCGGTATCGGCCAAGGGTATCACGCTGACGGCCAAGAAGAATAAGATGCAGGAACGCATCGATGCGCTGGAGGCGCAGATCGCCGAGCAGGAGGCGCGCAGCGAGGAGATCGCCGAGTACGAGAAATATACCAAGACCCGCGGATACATTGAAGAGATCGCCAAGTCCAGGCTGGGGCTGGTGTATCCGGGTGAGATTATCTTCAAGGCAGAGGAATGAATGATGTTAAGGGTGGGCTTCGGCCTGCCCTTCCTTATTATCTTATGAAGCAAACCTTCCCATATCAACTCAGAAAACGTATAGAAACGGACATCCGGGCGCAGTCGCTGTGTCCGCCGGGAGCCAGGATCCTGGTGGGCGTATCCGGCGGCGCAGATTCGGTCTGCCTGCTGGATGTGCTGGTGCGGCTGTCGGAACAGCTGGGGGTGACACTCCATGTCGCTCATCTCCACCACGGGATCCGGGGGGAGAGCGCCGACCGGGATGCGTCCTTTGTCGAAGCACTGGCCGGGCGTTACGGGCTGTCTGTGACCATCGGACACCGCGATGTGCCGGCGGTGGCTGCGGCAGAGGGAATCGGACTGGAAGAGGCGGCGCGGGATATCCGGTATGTTTTTTTCCAGGAGATGGCAGAGGAGACCGGGGCCGACCGGGTGGCGGTGGCACACAACAGGGAGGATCAGGCGGAGACCGTGCTGATGCACCTGTTCCGGGGGGCCGGACTGCAGGGCCTGTGCGGGATCGCCCCCATCCGCCCGCTGGATCAGGGGGAACCCGACGGGATCCAGCTGATCCGTCCGCTGCTGCAGGTCAGCCGGGCGGAGATCCTCCGCTACGATGGGGAGAGCGGTCTGGATTGGGTGACAGATGAGACCAATGCCGATACAGCCTACACCCGGAACCGGCTGAGACAGGAGCTGCTGCCGGTGATCCGGGACAGCTTTGGCGAGGCGGCCGTCCGGCATATCGCCGAGGCGGCGGGACACCTGCAGCATACACGCCGGGAGCTGGAGATGCTGCGGAAAGGAGAGGCGCGACCGGTGCCGGAGGCCACAGAGCCGGAAGCCCGGATCCGGAAGATGCCGCAGGCGGCACTGGGGCAACTGCCTGGGGAGCTGCGGATTCCGGTGCTTCCGGAGCGGGATGCGGAACAGCGGCTCCTGCTGCCGGGCGTCGGGACGCTCCTGTGCAGGCTTATGGCAGCCGCCCCTGTGACGGAGGCTGTCCTGATCCGTCAGACGGACCTCTGTACCAAGACCCTGGATTATGATAAAATAAAGACTGCCCTTTGTGTGAGAACGAGGCGACCCGGCGACTATCTGATCCTCGATGCTGCAGGCCATCGCAAGAGCATCAAGGCGATCATGCGGGATGACAAGCTGCCTGTGGCCGACCGCGACCATACACCACTTCTGGCGGATCCTGCCGGATCCCGTGTCTACTGGATCCCGGCGCTGGGCCGTACGGACGGATCGGCGCGGGCACACGCAGGGCAGGGTACCCATCTGTTGTTAACGCTTATTCCGGAAAAGGAGACCATGTGACATGACAGAAACCATCCGCGTATTGTTGTCAGAGGATGAGGTGAACCGACGGATCAGTGAGATCGGGGCGCAGATCAGCGCAGACTATGCCGGGCAGTCGGTGCATCTCGTCTGCGTACTCAAGGGAGCAGCGATGTTCATGTGTGAGCTGGCCAAGCGCATCACCGTGCCGGTAACCTTTGATTTCATGAGCGCCTCCAGCTACGGCTCGTCTACGGAGTCCTCCGGCGTGGTCAGGATCGTCAAGGATCTGGATGAGCCGCTGCGGGATCGGAATGTCATCATCGTGGAGGATATCATTGATTCCGGCCGGACGATGGCCTACCTGATGAAGATCTTCCAGGATCGGGGGCCGAAGAGCCTGCGGCTGTGTGCCCTGCTGGACAAGCCGGATCGCCGGGTCACGGAAGTGAAGACGGACTACACCGGTTTCAATATACCCGATCAGTTCGTTGTGGGGTATGGTCTGGACTATGACCAGCGGTACCGCAGTCTTCCGTACATCGGTGTCATCGAGTTTGGTGAGGAGGACGCTTGAATAACAAACAGGGGAACGGTACCGGATATACCGTCTATTTCGTACTGGTAGCCATAATGATCCTGATGCTGGCCTTCCTGGAGTTCGGACGCTCCCGGCTCAGCACGCAGGGCACCACCTACTCCCGCATCAGGCTGGAGCAGGATCTGGCAGGGGGCAGGGTCTATGGTGCGATCCTGACACCCAATGCAGAGGTCCCCACGGGGGCTGCCCGCATCGTTCTCAAGGACGGTGAGGAGAAGGTGCTTTACGCTACGGACATCCGCGAGATTGAGCAGCTCCTGCTGGAGAACGGGATCGATCCGGAGGTCCGGGATGTGCCGGGGGAGAGCCTGCTGCTGACAGGCATCATCCCGCTGTTGGTGGGGCTCATGGTCATTGCCTTCATCTTCGTCATGATGAACGGCGCCGGACAGGGGATGAATCCGGGGAACAGCCGGATCCTCAGCTTCGGCAAGAGCCGTGCCAGACTGTCTGAGGGTGACGACAACCAGATCCGGTTGGAGGATGTGGCAGGTCTCGTTGAGGAAAAAGAACAGCTGGCGGAGATCATCCAGTTCCTGAAGGATCCGGAGCGGTTCACCAGGGTCGGGGCACGTATTCCGAAGGGTGTGCTGTTAGAGGGCTCACCCGGTACCGGCAAAACCCTGCTGGCCCGTGCCGTTGCAGGGGAGGCGGGTGTGCCGTTCTTCTCGATCTCAGGTTCTGATTTCGTGGAGATGTTCGTGGGTGTCGGCGCGAGCCGTGTCCGGGATCTGTTCGCAGATGCCAAGAAGAACAGCCCCTGCATCGTCTTCATCGATGAGATCGATGCCGTCGCCAGACGCCGCGGAACTGGTATGGGTGGCGGACATGATGAGCGGGAGCAGACCCTGAACCAGCTGCTGGTGGAGATGGATGGTTTCGGCGTCAATGAGGGGATCATCGTCATGGCGGCGACGAACCGGGTGGATATCCTGGATCCGGCCATTCTGAGACCGGGGCGTTTCGACCGCAAGATCGCCGTGGCCAGGCCTGATGTGGGCGGCCGGGAGGAGATCCTGAAGATCCATGCGCGGAACAAGCCGCTGTCGGACGATGTGGACCTGAAGCAGATCGCGCAGACCACGGCGGGCTTCACTGGGGCGGATCTGGAGAACCTGCTGAACGAGGCGGCCATCGGGGCTGCCATGCAGAACCGGGCTTTCGTCAACCAGAGCGATATCCACGCCGCTTTCATCCAGGTGGGGATCGGTACGGAGAAGAAGAGCCACATCATCACGGATAAGGAGAAGCAGATCACGGCCTACCATGAATCCGGCCACGCGATCCTGTTCCATGTCCTGCCGGATGTGGGACCGGTCTACACCGTCTCTGTCATTCCCACGGGGGCGGGCGCAGCGGGGTATACGATGCCGCTGCCGGAGAAGGATGAGATGTTCCTGTCCAAGCGGCGTATGCTGCAGGATATCTGCGTGACGCTGGGCGGGCGCATCGCGGAGGAACTGATCTTCGGGGATATCACGACCGGTGCGGCCTCCGATATCAAGAAGGCCACGGCGGAGGCCAGGCGGATGGTGACGCGCTACGGCATGTCCACACGCATCGGCGTCATCGATTATGAGGATGAGAGTGACGATGTCTTCATCGGGTATGATATGGCGCATGCCAAGCGCTACAGTGAGCATACGGCGGACGACATCGATACGGAGGTCAAGCGTATCGTGGACGGCTGCTATGAGCGGGCAAGGAGGATCCTGCAGACCTATGCGGGGGTGCTGCATGCCAGTGCGCAGCTCCTGATAGAAAAAGAGCGGATCGGACGTGAGGAATTCGAGGGGCTGTTTGAGGGATATGCGGAGCCCCTGATCACAGAGCAGCAGATGAAGGAGCTGGCGGAGGTCGTCTGAGGATGATCGATGAACAGGCACTGTTTCATGATGTAACGGGAGATTACGTCTCCCCGCCACAGCCAAAACCGGGCGACATGGTGACCATTACCTTCCGGGCGGGTTCGCCTGCGCTGGTCATTGAGCTTTACTGGAACGGCAGCTGTATCCCCATGGACTTCGTCCGTCAGGACGCGGTGGGCTTCTGCTGGTATGAGACGGCGGTCCAGGCCCCGGGGACTCCGAATGCGCCGTCTGCTCCAACTGCTCCAAATCCTCTGGTTCGGTACTTCTTCCGGATCCTGAGCCGGCTGGAGGATGGCGGGGAACAGGAAGAGTGCTATTACAGCTGGACGGGCCCCACCCGGGATACCCCGAACACATCCTGCTTCCGTGTTGTACCCGGTCTGTATACGCCGGCGTGGGCCCAGGGCGCGGTGATGTATCAGATCTTCGTCGAGCGCTTCCGCAACGGGGATCCGACGAATGATGTGCGGGACGGCGAGTTCGCTTATGAGGCGGGGACTTCTTTTCATGCCCCCTCCTGGGATGCGCCGCTGCATCCGACGGACAATTACAGGGAGTTCTACGGTGGAGATCTGCAGGGGGTCATCGACGCTCTGGATGATCTGGAGGAGCTTGGAATAGAAGTCATATACTTCAACCCGCTCTTCGTCTCGCCCTCCTGTCACAAATACGATACCCAGGATTACGATCATATCGACCCGCATTTCGGGCGGATCTGTACGGACGATCCCTCCTACATCGCCCGAACCACGGACCCGGAATCCCTCCGGGAGAGCGACGCGCTGTTCGCCAGGCTGGTGGCGGAGGCACACAAACGGGAGATCCGGGTGATTCTGGACGGCGTGTTCAACCACTGCGGCTCCTTCAACAAATGGATGGACAGAGAGCGGCTCTATGAGGGGCGCGAGGGGTATGCGCCGGGGGCCTATATCTCGGCAGAGAGTCCCTACCGCAACTATTTCTCCTTCCGCAGCGCCAAGTGGCCCTATAACAACGATTATGACGGCTGGTGGGGGTATAAGACCCTGCCCAAGCTGGATTATGAGCACAGCGAGGCGCTGGTGCAGTATATCCTGTCCGTTGGACGTAAATGGGTGTCGCCGCCCTATAACGCGGACGGCTGGCGGCTCGATGTGGGCGCGGATCTGGGACGGACGGAGGCCTTCAACCATCAGTTCTGGCGGAGATTCCGGGACGCGGTGCATGAGGCCAACCCGGAGGCCATCGTTCTGGCGGAGCACTATGGCAAAGCCGATGCCTGGCTGACGGCGGGGGAATGGGACACGGTCATGAACTATGACGCGTTCATGGAGCCGGTGACCTGGTTCCTGACGGGGATGGAGAAGCACAGTGATGAGACCCGTCCCCAGCTCATGGGGGATGCCGGACGCTTTGTGGAGTCCATGCAGGGGGCCATCGCAGCGAATTTTACCTACAGCTCACTCTTCACCGCCATGAATCAGCTGTCGAACCACGATCATTCCAGGTTCCTGACAAGGACCAACGGGCGTGTGGGGCGCGTGGAACGGGATGGCGCGGCTGCGGCTGAGGAGGGCGTAGATCCCAAGGTCATGCGGATTGCGGTGCTGATACAGATGACCTGGCCTGGGGCACCCTGTATCTACTACGGGGATGAGGCCGGGATGTGCGGCTGGACAGATCCGGACAACCGCCGGACCTATCCCTGGGGGCATGAGGACCGGGAGATGCTGGCCTATCATAAGCGGCTGATCGGTCTGCACCGGACCTGCCAGGAATTGAAGACCGGTGCGCTGCGGATCCTGGCGGCGGAGAAGGGGGCGCTGGCCTACGGGCGGTTTCTGCGCTCCGGCGAGGTCTCTGTTGTGCTGGTCAATCTGAGCGACCATGAGATGACCCGGAGTATCCGGGTGCGACTGCTGGGGATTCCGGACGGCGGTGCGCTGAAACAGCTCGTCAAAACCAGCGGCCACGGCGTGACCTATGACGAACGGGCCTATCCGGTGCGGGAGGGGCTCCTGACCAGGACACTGGGCAGACACAGCGCGGTGCTGCTGCGCTATACCGGGGAAACGTTTATTAAAATGTAGTGCAATCGGCGGCAAAAGAGGATATAATGGAACTCGTCGGGTTCGCCCGGCGCGACGATAATCATTTACGAAGAAAGGACGGTACAAAGCTATGTCACTTGTCACAACTACCGACATGTTCAAGAAGGCTTACAACGGCGGATATGCAGTTGGTGCTTTCAATGTCAACAACATGGAGATCGTTCAGGGTATCACCGAAGCGGCCGCTGAGCTGAAGAGCCCTGTGATCCTCCAGGTGTCCAAAGGCGCGAGGGCCTATGCGAATCACAAGTACCTCGTGGCAATGGTGAAGGCGGCGGTGGAGCTCTATCCTGATATCCCGATCGCCCTGCATCTGGATCACGGCGATACCTTCGAGCTGTGCAAGGACTGCATCGACGGCGGCTTCACCTCTGTCATGATCGATGCTTCCTCCAAGAGCTTTGATGACAACGTGGCGCTGACCAAGCAGGTCGTTGAGTATGCGCATGAGCACGGTGTTGTGGTCGAGGCGGAGTTGGGCACCCTGGCCGGCATCGAGGATGAGGTCGTGGTTGAGTCCGGCAAAGAGTCCTATACACATCCGGAGGAGGTGGAGGAGTTCGTGAACCGCACAGGCTGCGACTCCCTGGCGATCGCCATCGGTACCTCCCACGGTGCCTATAAGTTCACCCCCGAGCAGTGCACACGGAATGCGGATGGCGTTCTGGTGCCGCCGCCGCTGCGCTTCGACGTGCTGAAGGAGTGCATTGAGCGTCTGCCTGGATTCCCGATCGTGCTGCATGGTTCCTCCTCTGTTCCCCAGGAGTTCGTCAAGATGGTCAACGATTACGGTGGGAAGATGCCCGATGCCATCGGTATCCCGGAGGACCAGCTGCGTGAGGCGGCGAAGCTGGCGGTTTGCAAGATCAACATCGATTCCGATATCCGTCTGGCCATGACCGGTACCATCCGGAAGTATTTCGCAGAGCATCCGGACCACTTCGATCCCAGACAGTATCTGAAGCCCGCGCGTCAGGCGGTCAAGGATATGGTCGCTCACAAGATCAAGGACGTGCTCGGCAGCGAAGGGAAAGCCTGATCGGGTGTATGTCGGAGAGATCATAACTGCAGATTGTGCGAACGGGACGGGGATGCGTGTCAGCGTCTTCGTCTCGGGCTGCACCAATCATTGCCCAGGCTGCTTTCAACCGCAGACCTGGGATTTTGATTACGGATTTCCGTACGATGCGGTGATGGAGCAGCGGATTATAGACGAACTGGCCCTGCCCTACTATGCCGGGCTGACGATTCTGGGCGGGGAACCCTTCGAGCCGCAGAACCAGCCCACGGTACGACAGCTGGTGGAGCGGGTGCGCCGGGAACTGCCGGAGCGGAATATCTGGATCTATACGGGCAATGTTTATGACCGGGATCTGTTGCCCGGCGGGTACCGTTATTCGGAGGATACCGATGCGATCCTGGATGGGATAGATATCCTCGTGGACGGGCCATTCATGGAGGAGCTGAAGGATCTGATGATCCGGTTTCGGGGCTCCGGCAATCAGCGTATCATCGATATGAAGAGAACCCGCAGTGAGAAACGGCTGATCCTGTCAGAATTGAACAACTGAGGTTTGAACAGATGGCGGACTGGATTACGGTAGTTGATGATGATGCACAGAATCTCCGGATCGCCAGCCATATCCTGACCAGTGCGGGCAAGCGTGTGAGCTGTCTGCGCTCGGGAGAGGAGCTGGTGAGCTTTGCTGCGGCCAACAAGCCGGACCTGATCCTGCTGGATGTGCATATGACCGGGATCGACGGCTTTGAGACGCTGACACGTTTCCGCGAGATCCCTGGTACGGAGCGGATCCCGGTGATCTTCCTCACAGCGGATGAGGAGGCGGTGACGGAGACCAGGGGCCTGGCTGCCGGTGCGATGGATTTCATCAAGAAGCCCTTCGTTCCGGAGGTGCTGCTGCAGCGTGTGGACAATACCCTGGAGCTCATCCGTCTGCAGACGGACCTCACGACGGAGGTGGAGAAGAAGACCGCCGAGCTCCAAGCGGAGCATGAGAAGACGGAACGTCTCATGATGCAGATCGTGATGGCGCTCTCCAGTGCTGTTGATGAGAAGGATACCTATACCAACGGCCATTCTACGCGTGTCGCGCATTATTCCCAGGAGATTGCCCGCAGGGCAGGGATGACGGGCAAAGCCCTGGATGATATTTTTATGATCGGTCTGCTGCATGACGTCGGCAAGATCGGTATCCAGGACTCCATCATCAATAAACCGGCCAAGCTCACAGAGGATGAATATCTCGCCATTCAGAACCATCCGGTGATGGGGGCGCGTATTCTGCGCAATATCACGGAGTTCCCGAAGCTGGCCATCGGTGCCCGCTGGCACCATGAACGTTATGACGGCAGCGGATATCCGGACGGACTGGCGGGGGAAGAGATCCCGGAGGAGGCGCGTATCATCGCCGTGGCGGATGCGTACGATGCCATGAGTTCACGCCGCAGCTACCGCAGTCCGATGCCCCAGGAGGCCATCCGCGCCGAGTTCGAACGGGGCCGCGGCAGTCAGTTCGATCCGCGTTTCGCGGACATCATGCTCCAGATGATCAGTGAGGACACCGCATACGGAATGAAAGAAATCTGAACAGGAGGTACTGCCTGTGGATCAGCAGAACAAGAGGGAAGATAACGAGCAGCGCAATATTGCGCACATGACGGTGCTTCTGTGTTACAGTCTTTTTTCCCTGGTGCTGATCGGGGAAGCGCTTCTGTTATCCTGGGAGCGATGGGTGATCCCGTTGATCGCCATCAGTGTTGCCATCTGCTGGGCACTCCATATCCGGGGAGCCATGACGGAGTCCGGACGGTTGTGGGTCTATTCCATTCTGGTCATGGTGACCTTCTTCTATTACGGGATCCACGAATCCAGTATCTACGACATGGCTCCGGTGGCATGTATCGTCATCATGATCTTCACACTGTGCCGGGAGATGCGGCTGATCCGGACGGTGATGTATACCTATTACACGGTCATGATCTACCATCTGATCAACATCTCCATCACTCGGGGACTGGAACCGAATGCGCTGGGAGTGTCGCGGACGCTTCTTCATCTCGCGGTGGTGTTTCTGGCCGGATGGCTCTCCTCCATCTATCTGTCGCGGTCGGCCACCGAGCGGCAGCAGTATGACCGCAGGATCAAGGAGCTGGAGGACACCAACCGGCGTACCGAGGACTTCCTGACCAATGTCTCCCATGAACTGCGCACGCCGATTAATGTGGTCACAGGCATCACCTCCCTCCTGGTCAACAAGGTTCATGAGGTGGAGCTGCGGGGTGATGTGCTGGCGGTCCAGCGGGCCGGCTACCGTCTGTTCGAACAGATCGGGGATATCCTGGATTATACAGAGATCGATACGGGACGGATCAGCGTCATCGAGGAACCCTATATGCTCTCTTCTATCATCGGTGATCTGGTGTCGGATTATCATCAGCTGCAGCATGAAGAGGACAAGGAACTGATCTTCGATGTGGATCCGATGCTGCCGGCAGTCCTGTTGGGGGATGGGCTCAAGATAAAAAAGATCCTGCGCCACCTGATCGGCAACGCAGAGAAATTCACCAAGAAGGGCGGGGTGATCGTACATATCTACGGCCTCCCCAAGCCCTACGGCATCAACATGTGCATCGAGGTGGAGGATACGGGCATCGGTATGAATATGGCCGATGTGGCCCGCATCAAGGAGCGTTTCTACCAGGCCAATTCGGGGCGGGCGCGCCGGGCCGGAGGTCTGGGTCTGGGTCTCTCCATTGTATATGGACTTGTGACGCAGATGAACGGGTTCCTCCAGATCGACAGTGAACCGGATTTGGGGACGAAGGTCCGCCTCAGTATTCCGCAGCAGGTGCAGGATCTCACACCATGTGTGACACTGGAGAACCGGCGGGAGCTGTGCATCGCCTGCTATCTGCGCACGGAGAAGTATCAGGTGCCGGCGGTCCGGGAGTTCTACAATACCACCATCACGAACATGGTACAGGGACTCGATGTCCGGCTGCACCGTGTCTCGGATCCGGAGGATCTGAAGCAGCTGGCCACGACTTATCATCTGACGCACATCTTCACCGCGGCACAGGAGTACGAGGCCGATCCGGACTTCTTCGAGGCGCTGGCGGATCAGTCGGAGGTCATCGTTGCGGCCGATCCGGGGTTCTCGCTGATCCGGGGGAGCCGCGCTCGTATCCTGATGAAGCCGTTGAACTGTTTCTTTATCGGAAGTATGCTGGCTGGCGGCACCGGCGGTTTCGAGCTGTCGCGGCTGCGGATGATCTGTCCGGATGTGCGTGTGCTGGTGGTGGATGACGAGTCCATGAATCTGGTGGTGGCCCAGGGAGTGTTCCGCAATTACGGCATGACGGTCCGTACGGCGGGCGGTGGCCCGGAGGCGATCCGGATGTGCATGGAGGAGTCCTTCGACATCGTCTTCCTGGATCATATGATGCCGGAGATGGACGGTGTGGAATGTATGAAACGGTTGCGGAGCCAGGAGGGCGAGATCGGGCGGAAGCTTACGATCGTGGCGCTGACCGCCAATGCCGTCTCCGGTGCCAGGGAAATGTTCTTAAGAGAGGGCTTCGACGAGTTCGTCGCCAAGCCGATGGAACGCTCCGAGCTGGAACGGGTGCTGCGCAAGGTGCTGCCGAAGTCACAGCTGCGTTTCATCCCGAAGGAGCAGGAATGGGCAGGAGAAGAGGGCGTGCCGGAGGAAGAGACCGTGTACACGGCCTCGACGGATGCGACCGGTCAGCGGAATATGACCCAGTTGAAGCAGGCACTGAGCGAGCAGGGAATCGATGCCGCGGCGGGCATCATGTACGGCGGCGGCGACGAGCAGTTCTATGTGGAGGTGCTGACCAAATTCGCGGGGGATGCCACAGAGAAGCTGCGGCAGCTGGAGCAGCATCTGCAGGCGGGAGAGCTGCATGAGTATCAGATCCGTGCTCATGCGTTGAAGTCCACCGCCAAGATGATCGGGGCATCGGAGCTCTCGGATCTGGCCAGAAAGCTGGAGGAAGCGGCCAAACGTGGAGACGATGCCTATGTGCGGATGCGCGGGGAGGCATTGTCTGAAAAATACCGGGCGACGGCGATGTCGATCCGGGAGATCCTGGGAACAGAGGTGGAGGATGCCGTGAAGGAGGCACCGGAGATCGCAGTGGAGGAGCTCGGTGAGAAGCTGCAGGAGCTGGTGTCCCGTCTGGATACCTTTGAGGCGGATGCCGCGGAGAGGATCCTGACAGAGCTGTCCGGCTACAGCTACAGCGGAAAGGCGATGTCTGAGCATCTGGCAAATGCCCGGCAGATGGTGGATGATTTCGATCTGGGCGGCGCGGCGGCTGAGATCCGCAGTCTGATGGAGGAGGTGGGAGTATGCTGAGACCAAAGGATATCTACGCCTACATCCGGGACTACGACCGGCCCGCACAGAACCGCCATTTCATCATGATGACGAGCCTGTCGTTCATCACGCTGTCGATCATCTTTGTCTGGGACATCTTCATCGGGGAGACATGGATCAAGCTGGGCGGTCTGATCTTGACGCTGATCGCCCTGGCGGTTGCTGTTGTCCTCGCGCTCCGGACGCAGCGCATCCAGCTGATCGCCGGGATCATCTGCTTCGCCATGATTGTCTTTACGCTGCCGGTAGAGTTCTTTACCGGGGGCGGCGTCTATGGCTGCACGCCGATCTGGTATGCATTCGCCTTCATGTATATCGGGACGAGTGTACGGGGAAAGATCAAGTATGTGCTGCTGGGGGCGAACGGCCTCTCCGCCATCACCTGCTATATCGTTGCGTCCCTGAACCCGTGGCTGCTTACGGCCCATGACATGCAGACGGCCTACCTGGATTCCGTCGCATCCCTGATCGGTGTAGGGGTGATGCTCTACATGATGGTGGATATCATGAGCCGGTTGCATCAGCATCAGAACGAGCTGGCGAGTGCGCAGCGCGCACAGATCGAGGAGCTGAACAGGGCGCAGAACCGGTTCTTCTCCAGCATGAGCCATGAGATCCGGACCCCGATCAATACGATCATCGGGTTGAATGAGATGACCCTCCGGGAGGAGATCTCTGATGAGGTGGCGGAGAATGCGCGCAACATCAGCGCCGCGAGCCGGATCCTCCTGACCACCATCAACGACATCCTCGATCTCTCCAAGATCGAGTCCGGCAAGATGGAGCTCGTGCCGGTGATCTATGATCTGGGGGAGATGCTCTCCGAGCTGGTGGCGATGATCTGGATCCGCGCTAAGGATAAGGATCTGGCTTTTCATGTGAATGTGGACCAGTCCTGCCCCGCCAGGCTGTATGGGGATGAGGTGCGGATCAAGCAGGTGCTGATCAATATCCTGAACAACGCGGTAAAATATACGTCCAAGGGCTCTGTGACGCTGTCGATCCAGTGTACACGTCTGGAGGGCCGCAAGGTGCGGATGGTCTATACGGTGGAGGATACCGGAATGGGCATCCGCAAGGAGAGTATTCCGCATCTGTTCTCCGCCTTCAAGCGGGTGGATGAGGATAAAAACCGTTACATCGAGGGCACGGGACTGGGGCTGTCCATCGTCAAGCAGTTTGTGGATCTGATGGGTGGTACGGTCAGCGTCAACAGTGTCTATACCAAGGGTTCTACCTTTATCATCGAGCTGCCGCAGGAGATGGCGGATGATGCGGAGATCGGGACGCTGGATCTGGAGACACGCCACGGTGGTGCCGCCAGAGAGCACTACAGGCAGAGCTTCGAGGCACCGAAGGCGCATGTGCTGATCGTGGATGACAATGATACGAACCTGCTTGTGGAATCCAAGCTGCTGCGTGCCACCAAGGTGCAGATCGATACGGTGCAGTCCGGCGCGGAAGCGCTGCAGATGACGCTGAAGACGCATTACGATGTGATCCTCATGGACCATCTGATGCCGGGGATGGACGGCATTGAATGTCTCCATGCCATCCGCGGTCAGGTGGGCGGACTCTGTACAGAGACGCCGACGGTGGCGCTGACCGCCAATGCCGGGAGCGAGAATCAGGCGCTCTACAGCAGGGAGGGCTTTGACGGCTATCTGCTGAAGCCGGTGAACGGGGAGCAGCTGGAGTCGGAGCTGATCCGTCTGCTGCCCAGAGAGCTGGTGAAGATCACAGGGGACCTGGAGATGTCCGGCGCGGATGATGTCAAGGTCGGCCATCGCAACCGCAGGGTGCCGATCCAGATCACGACGGAGACCATCTGTGATCTGCCGAAGAAGGAGCTGGAGCACCGCGGGATTCCGACATTGCCCTGCAGGGTGCAGACGGATCACGGGTGGTTCCTCGACAGGGAGGAGATCGAGACGGACGGCCTGATCTCCTATATGGAGACCGGACGGCATGCACTGACGGCAGAACCGGAGCTGTCCTCCTACGAGACGTTTTTTGCAGAGCAGCTGACGAAGGCGCAGAATATCATCCATATCGCGGGTTCCAGCCGTGTCAGCCGGGGCTATGAGAAGGCCTGTGAGGCAGCGGCTAATTTCGACAATGTCACCATCGTGGATTCCGGTCAGATCTCGGGCGGTATGGGGATCCTGGTGCTGGAGGCCTACCGGTTGTCACAGGAGGAGAATACCCCCCAGGCGGTGATCCGGAGACTGGAGGAGTTCAAGCCGCGGGTATCCATGAGTTATATAGTGGCCAGCACAGAGTATCTGTTGCGCGCAGGGCGGATCAAGCGGCAGATCCACACGCTGGCGGACACCTTCCTCGTGCATCCGCAGGTGGAGATGACTGAGGGAGAGATGCGGGTGAGCCATCTCTGGATCGGGAGCAAGGAGCACGCATGGAAGAGCTATCTGAAGTCGGTGCTCAGGCATGCCGAGACCATCGATACGAGTGTTGCCTATCTGGTTTGTTCCGGGATCTCTCTGGAGGAGTCAGAGGAGATCCAGCGGGAGGTCACGCGTCTGGTGATGTTCGACCGCATCGTGGTTCAGAAGGTCTCCCCGGCGATCTCCAGCAACTGCGGCCCCGGCTGCTTCGGGATCGTGATCAAAAGGAAAGAAAGAAATTCGGCATAACGACAATGGCGGCGTGATTGACGTTTGACAGTGTCAACGCTACAATAAAAGATGTATAGGTGTCATTAATTCCAATGCCGTATACAAGGAGGTGGAGCTATGGCGCAGATTCATATGGATATGAATACGAACCATGCAGCTGCGGCGATGCGGACACAATCGGTCAAGGCACAGGCGCCACAGCAGGGACAGAGTGAAGCACTCAGCACACAGGCAGCAGGTGCCGGGGCTGCTCCGGTCAGGCAGGATGCGGCGCGGGTACAGACCACACAGCGGGTGAACGCCGGCACAGACCGTGCAGGCAAGGTACAGCAGGCGGCACAGACAGGCCGGATCCAGCAGCTGCCCTATGGACGGGGCAATGCGGTGACAGATAATTCCAGGGAGGGGATCTCCCTCCAGACGGGTCCGAATATCCGATATGAGAACGAGCAGCTGGGACGGGTGATTGAGCAGCGCAAGCCCTGGACACAGGAGAATGAGACGGCGGCAGGTCAGGCGATTGCTGCACAGGCACGCGCGGAATCGGATCAGCGGAGTCAGGAAGTGGAGGCCAGGCGGGAGGCTACGGCAGAGACCATGGCCAGACGCCGGGAGCAGATCGAGGAGGTCCGCGAACAGGCGATAGAGAACCGGGAGGAGCAGGCGGTGGCAAGGGTACAGCATGCGGCTGCTTCCGTGGATGGTCCCATGGCGCAGGCCGCGGTGAACGCGGTCACAGAGCAGGCAGAGCGGGCACCCACGACCTATTCCGGGATCTCGGAGACGGATCTGGAGCGGATGGTTCAGACCGGTGAGATCAGCCAGGATGATTACAACCGGGAGATGGAGGCCAGAGAGGAACAGCAGCAGGGCCGTGCGGAGCAGAATCAGGCGCTGTCCCGGGATACGGCGAAGATCGCTGCCGGTCAGGAACGAAATGACAGGAGCAGAGCGGAGATCAAGGGCCTGGGCGAAGGGAATGACCGCATCAGTGCCGCCTCCCGTTCACAGGCACTGGAGGCGGCAGACACAACCGGCCGGCAGGCGCAGGCTTCCAACGCAAAGGCAGCGAATATGACAGTGAATATCTCCTGAGACAAATTAGTCATCATAGATGAAACGCCCGGCTTCTTCGTAAGGGACGAGGAGGCCGGGTACTTTATTGGCGGCAAAATCCGTCAGCGCATCAAAGACTGCATCCAGATTGTCGGTCGTCAGCGCATGTCCGCCATGGGCCATGGTCTCCAGCATCCGTGTGTTGATCTCCGGTGCGTAGTGGAGGGAGTCCAGATACCATTCCAGATCGGTCACGATCTCCAGATCATCCAGAAAGCAGTAGAAGCGGACATTGTCGTAGCGCAGAAGGGTGCGCGCGGTCTCCTGCGCCTGTGCAAGCGTCAGGGTCAGCGCACCGTCACGGGCCCTGCTGTCCCAGTACAGCAGGGAGTAGGGCGGGTAGGAGAAGATGAACTCCGTCTCCGGATGGGCCTCGATGATATCACACAGCAGGGACAGATTGCCCTGCAGCTCGGCCGCGTAGGCATCCGGTGACTGCTCCGGCAGGGGATCTCTGCGGCGGCGGTAGTTGGCCAGAGAGGTCTCCTCGCTGAATTCTTTCCACTGCGCCCAGCTGTAGGGGTTGTTCTCATCGTGGGATGCGGAGAAGGACTGGGCGATCTCATAGGGAATCTTCTGGAGCAGGACGGTCTTGTTCCAGAGATAGGGCAGGTCGTTGAAGGGGTTGTGATCGTAGAGATACATGGGGCAGCCGGTCTCTGCAAAAGAGGTCTGTGCTGTGGTTGAAAGGGTTCCGGGGTCGATGTTCCAGATCACCCGCCGGATCGTGTTGCCGGAGGCAAAGGCCTCGGAGGCGAACCAGGCCAGATCTGCCACGCGGCCAAAGGAGCGGATGGCTTTGATGCTCTGGCCGCCAAACAGGGCATTGGTGGTGGCGAGATTGGTGTTCTCCATGACAGAGGAGCCCAGGATCACCGTGTCGTAGTTGAAGTGCCGGAGGGTCCCCACGCACTGGTATTCCTTGTCCATCAGGACGGCCTTCAGTCCCGGCAGGGGCTTGTGGTAATGGTAGAAGGGGTCAAAAAGAACCGTCACTGCGGCAGAAACAAGCAACACAGTCAGAGCGGCTGTGAGGAAGGTGCGGATGGGGCGTCTCGGTCTGGCTGTCATAATAACTTATTTTATCATAAATCGTGGCGCACATCCGTTCGATTTATAATGGAAAAGAACTGCGGCTTTTGCTATAATGTGAGCATGGATATCTATCATCGCTATGCGCCCTTCATACAGGATTTTATATTTGAAAACGGCTGGGATCGACTGCGGGCCATCCAGGTGGCCGCCGGGGATGCCATCTTCAACACGCAGGATCACGTCCTGCTGTGCGCTTCCACGGCCTCGGGCAAGACAGAGGCGGCTTTTTTCCCGATTCTGACACTATTGGATGAGGATCCGCCGGATTCCGTGGGGGTGATCTATATCGGCCCGCTGAAGGCCCTGATCAATGACCAGTTCGAGCGGCTGACGTCGCTGTGTGAGGAGGCGCAGATGCCCGTGTGGCACTGGCACGGGGATGTGGCGCAGTCCCATAAGAACAAGCTTCTGAAGCACCCCTCCGGTATCCTCCAGATCACCCCGGAATCGCTGGAGGCGCTGCTGTTACATAAGCATGGAGATGTGGGCCGTCTATTCCATGATCTGCGGTTCGTTGTTATCGATGAGGTGCACTCCCTGCTGCGTGGCGACCGCGGCGGGCAGACTCTGTGTCTGATCGAGCGGCTCTCCAGGGCGGCGGGAGCAAACCCCAGACGGATCGGACTCTCGGCCACCATCGGGGATCCGGCCATGGCCGGGGAGTTCCTGGCAGCGGGAACCGGAAAGCGCTGCATCATCCCGCAGCTGGATGCGGTGCCGCAGACCTGGCGCCTCTCCATGGAGCATTTCTATGTGGGCGGGACGCAGCCGGGGCAGGTCATCCCGGAGGCGAAGGATGGTGTCGTGGTTCCGGAAGTGATGAGTGCGGATACAGATCCCGGGACCCAGGGGGCGCTGCCGATGCTGGATGTGGCGACGGATACCGCACCGAAGGCGGCCGATCCGGGGATCGGTTATATCTTCGAGCACACCCGGGGGAGGAAGTGCCTGATCTTCTGTAATTCGAGGGAGGAGGCGGAGCTGGTCACCTCAACGCTGCGGCACTACTGCGAGGTCCAGCATGAACCGGACCGGTTCCTGATCCATCACGGTAATCTCTCCGCAGCATACCGGCTTGCCGCCGAGGATGCCATGCGGGATGAGGACTCCCAGCTGTCCACGGTGACGACGGCGACACTGGAGCTGGGGATCGACATCGGACGACTGGAGCGGGCATTCCAGATTGATGCCCCGTTTACAGTCTCCGGTTTCCTGCAGCGCATGGGCCGGACGGGACGTCGCGGACAGCCGCCGCAGATGTGGTTCGTTATGCGGGAGGAAGTACCCCAGGCCCGGGATATGATGCCCGCCAGTCTCCCCTGGAAGCTGCTGCAGGGCATTGCGCTCGTCCAGCTCTACAGGGAGGAACGGTTCGTGGAGCCCCCCAGGCTGGACCGGCTGCCCTATAGTCTCCTTTACCATCAGACCATGAGTACACTGGCTTCCGGCGGGGAGATGACGCCGGCGGAGCTGGCGGGACGGGTGTTGAGTCTCACGGTGTTCCATCTTGTGAGCAGGGAGGATTATCAGGTGCTGCTGCGGCATCTGATCGAGATCGACCACCTCCAGTGGACAGAGAACGGTGGGCTGATCGTGGGCATCGCCGGGGAACGGATCACCAACAACTTCAAGTTCTACGCGGTGTTCCAGGAGAATGAGGAGTACACGGTGCGGAGCGAGGGCATGGAGCTGGGCACCATCGTCAAGCCGCCGCCGATGGGGGATAAGATCGCCATCGCGGGACATGTCTGGATCGTGGACGAGGTGGATCACAAGCGCCATACGGTGTACTGCACGCCGGTGAAGGGGAGCATCCCGGCCTATTTCGGCGAGTGCGCCGGGGATATCCATACCCGCATTCTGGAGCGGATGAAAGGGGTGCTGTCGGAGGATGTCGGTTACCCGTATCTGATGCCGAATGCGGTCACAAGGCTGTCGGAGGCCAGGCGGATCTCCGGACTCTCCGGGATGCTGCGCTGTCCGCTGTTACGGCTCTCCGGGGAGAGTGACCAGGATGGGGACGGGCTGTCACAGATCAACAGCAATCTGTGGGTGCTGTTTCCCTGGCTGGGCTCCTATGCTTTCCTGGCGCTGGAGCGGCTGTTAAAGAGGCGCTGCGCACCGCAGCTGGGGCTGAAGGGAATGGACAGCTCAAGGCCTTATTTCATCCAGTTCACAATGAAGGCGGAGGCAGCGGATTTCTTCCGCGTGGTACTGCGGGAGGCGGCGGCCCTCACGGATCCCATGGAGCTCGTCTACCCGGGAGAGGTGCCGATCTTTGACAAATACGATGAGCTGCTGCCGGCGGAGCTGGTGCGGAAGGGCTTCGCCTGCGGGGTGCTTGATATCGAGGGGATGAAAGAGCGGGTGGCATCCTGGGCCGGATTTATACCGCAGGAATTGCCGGGGGAGAACCCTCCGGACGCGTCACATATGCTACAGTGAAAAACAGGAAGGAAAACCCATGCCAGCAGACAGCAGAATCTTTGATACCCACGCGCACTATGATGACAGCGCTTTCGATGCGGACAGGGAGGCGCTCCTTGCGGCATTGCCGGAGCGTGGTATCGGAACGGTGGTCAACATCGGCGCGGACCGAGCCTCCTCCCGGGCCTCCGCGGCCATGGCGCAGCAGTACGACTATATCTATGCGGTGGTGGGGGTGCATCCGGAGAGCGCGGAGGAGGTGGATGATGCCTGCCTGGAGGAGCTGCGGGCATTGGCGGCACAGCCCAGGGTTCTGGCCATCGGGGAGATCGGTCTGGACTACCACTATGATGAGCCGGCGAGGCCGATCCAGCAGGAGGCCTTCCGGGCACAGCTGGCGTTGGCACAGGAGCTGTCTCTGCCGGTGATGATCCATTCCAGGGATGCCGCGGAGGATACGCTGCGCATCATGCAGGAGACACATTATGCGGGGCGGCGTGCCGATATCCACTGTTTCTCCTATTCGGTGGAGATGGCGGCGCAGTATCTGTCCATGGGCTATGATCTGGGGATCGGCGGGGTGCTGACCTTCAAGAATGGGAGGAAGCTCAGGGAGGTGGTGGCATACGCGCCACTGGACAGGCTCCTGCTGGAGACAGATGCCCCGTATCTGGCGCCCACACCCCACAGGGGGGAGCGGAATGACTCCTCCTATCTGCCGCTTGTGGTCGCGGCCATCGCGGAGATCAAGGGGGTGACGGAGGCGGAGGTCATCGAGGTGACGACAGCGAATGCGAGGAGGTTCTATGGCTTATCTGTGTGATCCGGCAGCAACCAGAGAGGTGGTGGCGCGTTTTGGGCTGCACCCTCAGAAACGTTACGGGCAGAACTTCCTGATCGATGTGTCGGTGCCGAGGCAGCTGATCGAGGGTGCGGGCATCACGGAGGCGGATACGGTGCTGGAGATCGGCCCCGGGATCGGTACGTTGACGCAGCTCCTGGCAGAGTCGGCGCGGCAGGTGGTCGCGGTGGAGATCGACAGTCATCTGCTACCGGTGCTTGCGGAGACGCTGAGCGCCTATCAGAATGTGACGGTACTGCATCAGGATATTCTGAAAACGGATATCTGTACACTGGCGGATACATACAGCCCCGGACGGCCGCTGCAGGTCGCTGCCAATCTGCCCTACTATATCACGACGCCGATCCTGCTTCGGCTCCTGGAGGGACATCTGCCCATAACAAGGATCACGGTGATGATCCAGAAGGAGGTGGCGGACCGGATGGCAGCAGGCCCTGGCAACAAGGATTACGGGGCGCTGTCTCTGGCGGTACAGTACTATGCTGAGGTGAAGACGATCTGCCAGGTGCCGCCCAGTGCCTTTATCCCCCAGCCGGGGGTGGATTCCTGTGTGATCTCCCTGCGACTGCGCAAGACGCCGCCGGTGGAGGTCCAGGATGAGGCGGCATTCATGCGCCTGATCCGAGCGGCCTTCGGACAGCGGCGCAAGACCCTCGCCAACGCATTAAACAGCGCCTCCTTCGACCGCGGGGCGGTGGAGGGGGCGCTTGCTGAGATGGATCTGGACCCCAGGATCAGGGGCGAAGCCCTGACACTGGAACAGTTTGCGGGGTTATCCGACAGGTTATAGAGTAATCACGGTTACTTTTTTTCTTCCCCTGTCCCCTGACTCTCAACGGTTTCGTGGATCTGAACCGGGACGGCAGGACGGGCGGTCTGTTTCACTGTAGAATCCTGCTGGGCGGAGCTGGCGCGGGCACCGGCGACGGATTCCAGAACGCCGGCAGTGAGACCCACCAGTCCCTGCAGCTCCGACGGGACGATGATCTTGGTGGCACGGCCGTCCGCTGCCTTGGAGAATGCATCCATACCGCGCAGAGCGACGACCTGCTCACTGGAGAGGCCGGATTTCAGCAGGACAGAGATGCCATAGGCCTCGGCATCGCGGTGGAGACGGATGGACTCCGCGTGTCCCTCAGCTTCCTTGACCAGCTCGATCTTCTGGGCCTCTGCCCGGAGGACGGCGGATTCTTTTTCTCCCTCGGCCTTCAGAATCGCGGATTTCTTCTCACCCTCGGCGATCAGGATGGACTCGCGGCGTTCGCGTTCCGCCTTCATCTGTTTCTCCATGGCCTGCTGGATCGCGGCAGGCGGCATGATGTTCTTTAGCTCGACACGGCTGACCTTGATACCCCAGGGATCGGTGGCTTCATCGATGGCCATCTGCATCTTGGCGTTGATCTCGTCGCGGCTGGTCAGGGTCTCGTCCAGCTCCATGGCACCGATGACGTTACGCAGGGTCGTGGCGGTGATGTTCTCCACGGCGATCACGGGACGCTCCACACCGTAGGTGTAGAGAACCGGGTTCACGACCTTGTAGTACACCACGGTGTCGATCTGCATGGTGACGTTATCCTTGGTGATGACAGGCTGCGGCGGGAAATCCGCCACCTGCTCCTTGAGACTCACCCGGTTCGCGACCCGGTCGATGAAGGGGATGATGATATTCAGACCGGAGTTCAGGCAGCTCTTGTATTTACCCAGACGCTCGATGATGTAGACCTTGGATTCCGGGACGATCTTGACGCAGGTGATGATGAATACGATGACAAGCAGCAACAGCAGCAATATGATGACGGACATGGTCGGCCTCCTTCCGTACGGAAATAATGATGGTTGCAGAATCAGTGTACCATATTTCGGGGAAAACAGACCAGTTAGTTGCCATTCACAGGGACTGCGAATGGATACATGCGGTTATCTCACAGATCGGTAGCGATGTGGATGTCGAGGAACATCTCCGGCCAGGTGTTACGAACCCGGTCAATGAGGGAGTCGGTATCCACCCAATACTTCCGCACCGTGTAATTCGGCACGATGTAGAAGGACATCATCTGCTCTTCAAAATCTACGGTAAAGGACTGAATCCGGCGTATGCCCGGGAAGGCCAGCGCGATGGTATAGAGTCTGTCCAGGAGCTCCGATGCCCTGGGATCCTGGATATTGGCGGCACTGATCCCGACAGAGGTGATGCTCACGCCGAGCTCATCCGCTTTTCTGACGATCCTGCGGGAGAGCTTGCTGATCTGCCGGGCTGTGAGTTTCTCATCCACCTCCACATCCAGGGAACCGATATAGATACCCTCTCCATAGTTATGGAGCATCAGGTTTGAGACATTGAGTACTTCCTCCATATCTGCGGCCATCTCGAGGACCTGTGATCGGATCTCCGGATCGATACGTGCCCCGAGGATCTTGGTGATGCTCTCGGAGAACATTTCGATCCCTGTACGGATCACCATGAGAGATACGCCGATACACAGGTAATGTTCGATGTCGAAGCCCGTCGCTTTATAGATGAGGACGCCCACGAGGATGGCTGCAGAGGTCAGGGCATCTCCCATACTGTCCGCGGCGGTCACGATCATGGCGGCGCAATCCAGTCTGTGGCCCTCTCTGCGCATCAGAAAGCCGTAGACAAGCTTGCACAGCATGGATACCACCATGATCAGGATCAATACGAGCGTGTAGCGGGGCGGATCGTGCGGTTGCAGGATCGTGCTCACGGCATGGATGATGGCAGTGACGCCAATATAGAGGATGATCAGGGTCACGACCAGAGTGCTCACGTATTCCAGGCGTCCGTAGCCGAATGGGTGTGAATCATTCCTGCGGCTTCTGCCGATGAAGGTCGTCAATGCGGAGATAATCAGGGAGATCATATCCGAGAGTGAGTTCACGCCGTCCATGATGACCGCGTGCGAGTTGGTCAGCGTGCCGATCGTGATCTTGAAGGCGGAAAGAAACAGATTCAGGATGATGCCTGCCAGATTGTACTGCATGATACGCCGGCTTCTGTTGTTGCTGTTCTTCTCCTGCATGGCGGTCTCCTTTGAGTTGTTAGCATTGACTAAAATCTTAGCATGTCTTTCTGCTGTGCGTCAATCACAGAGGAGGCAGTACTTCGGGCCGTTACTTGTTCTGACTCTTCAAGATAGATTTGATCTGGCGGACTCTGCTTCTGGATACCCAGGAGATCTCGCCGTTCTCATAGGTGATGCCGATGGTTCCGGCACGGTCGAAATCAAAGGCGCTGACCTTATAGAGGTTGGTGATCTCCGACTGGGAGATGCGCACGAACCGCTCCGGGTTCAGCATGCCTTCGAGGTCGGACAGGGTCCGGCCGCAGGTGTAGAGTCCGTCTGAGGTCTGAATCATCACTTTGCGGCTGTCGGTATAGGCTCTGATGATGTCCCGCTGGGACAGGAGCTCGATGCTGCTCCCCCTGCTGGCGGGGATCGCGGGGAAGTCGTTCTCCGAGGCGTTCTCTATGGCCTCAATAATGCGTTCAACCTGAAGACTGCGCTCCCTGGCATGAATGGTTACCTTGGGCTCTACGTAACGGTCATTCAAGATCACATTGATATCAACCATACTCTTCATGGGTGCTCCTCCGGATCCTTATGCAGTATGCGCTTCAGATCCTGGTTGATCCGCCGGACCTCATTCCGGTAGCGCAGGTACATGATCAGCCAAATGAGCAGATAGGCCAGGGTATAGATCGCAAGAACAGGGAGCGCCATCCTGCCGGTAAAATATCCCCAGCCCAGGAGTCTGTCCGCAATGAAAAAAGATACCACCACCAGCAGGAAATGCGGCAAATCCAGCTTTTATACCACATAGACATCAGAATTGACCGAATACGCATAAGCACTGAAGCCCTTTGGTATGTCGACCGATAACCTGATTGAGTAACTATATGTTGTATGAAGTGCCTCTTGTACTACAAGATAGGAGGGTTGGAGATGATCATTCGACATAACCTACAGGCCATGGGCAATCAGCGACAGCTGGGCATCACGGCGAGCCACAGGGCACAGACGCAGGAGAAGCTCTCCTCCGGCTATGCGGTAAACCGTGCGGCAGACAACGCGGCAGGACTCTCCATTTCGGAGAAGATGCGTCGTCAGATCAGAGGGCTGAACCGTGCATCACTCAATGCGCAGGACGGGATATCCTTTGCACAGATCGCCGATGGCGCGCTGACAGAGGTGCACGACATGCTCCAGCGGGGTAATGAGCTCTCTGTACAGGCCGCCAACGGCACCAATTCCGAAAGTGACCGGCAGGCGATCAACGCGGAGATCGAACAGCTCAAGGAGGAGATCGACGCCATCTCCTCGCGGACGAAGTTCAACGAGCTGGAGGTGTTCCCCAGGACGGGAGAGTGGCCGCGTCTGACGGGGGTCAATCCCAACAGGGCCACCCGGCAGGCCGTGGAGGCGCTGGCGAAGAAGATCTCTGATGAGTATGTGCCCAACGCCGTGGCGCAGATCCTGGACAACATCGGCTCATTGGGCACGGCGATGCGGGATCTCGCGGAGACAAGAGGCCAGGAGAAATATGACATGGCACTGGATATCTCCTATATCGACGGGGTCAGCGGAACGCTGGCCTATGTCCAGGCCTCTTTCGCTCTTCCCGCACAGGAGTTCGCGGACGGATCGCTCCTCCTCAAGGTGGATAAGGACGATTTCCCTTCATTAAATCTGAGCGATTCGGATGAGCAGATGCTGGAGTCCACCATCGCCCATGAGATGATGCATGGAATCATGGACGCCCTGTTCCCTGCCCGGATGTATTCCAATGATGAGGCAAAGGATTTTCCCAAGTGGTTCAAGGAGGGTACCGCGCAGCTGACGGGCGGTGGATTCACCACGGGGTGGAATGATACGCTGCACGCGCTGGTCGGCGGCCTCTCCGGCGCCGGGGATACCAGAAAGGATGAGGACATTGCCAAGTATCTGAAGAGCGATACCGTAGACAACCGCGTGTACGGCCATGGTTATCTGGCTGCGGCCTACGCCTGCCATCTGGCCGGGGGCGGCGGGGATGAGGTGACGAAGGAGAAGCTTCTGGCAGGTGCGGATAAGATCTTCCAGGCGTTCCTGGATGATCCGAACGCGAGCTTTGATGATGTGATGGCGGGTGTTACCGGTGTATCTGTCGCGGATCTCAAGGATGCCATCAATGATGCCACTGATGAGGGCGTGGATTTCGTGCGCCGTCTGTCCTATGCGTCGAAGGGCGGTGCGGGTTCCCTCATTACGGAGGCGCTGAACACAGGCGGCAGGAATATCCTTGGCAATACCGCCAAGAAGGAGGATCAGCCAATCCGTATCAACGACACCAGCCTCGGGTTCTTCGAGGTGCCGGATGATTCCTATAAGGGTTCCGCCACCATCAAGCTCCACATCGGGGCGGATGCGGAGAACAGTATGGAGCTGAAGCGGTTCGGCATCAGCGCAAAGGCACTGGAGCTGACGGATACCAGTGTGCTCTCGGCGGATCAGGCAACTGCGGCGATCAATGATTTTGGCTACGCCATCAAATTGGTGAGTTTTGTGCGCAGCTATTACGGCGCCGTGCAGAACCGTCTGGAGCATACCATCCGGAATCTTGATAATGTAGCGGAGAATACGACCGCCGCGGAGTCCCGGATCCGGGATGCGGATATCCCCAAGGAACTGGTGAATTACGCTCGCAGCAATATCCTCATGCAGGCGGGGCAGTCTCTCCTGGCACAGGCCAATCACAGTGCGGACGGGGTGATGTCGCTGCTGTAGCTTCTCAGACCGCCATGAATATGCTATCATTAATGGCAGTTATGTTGTAACTCAACCGGCCGGCGGATCGCCGGCTCATCAGGCACCTGCCCGGAAGGCATGGGTGCGGAAACGGAGAGACTATGGCAAAGAAGAAGTTGGCGGCCCGGATCTGTATCGACAGGGATTTTACCATCGGTGCGGTGGATGAGCGGATCTACGGTTCTTTTATCGAGCATCTGGGACGCGCGGTGTATGAGGGGATCTACCAGCCCGGCAACCCCAATGCGGATCAGGATGGCTTCCGCAAGGATGTCATGGAGCTGATCCGGGAGATCGGGGTGCCCATCGTCCGCTATCCGGGCGGCAATTTCGTCTCGGGCTTCAACTGGGAGGACAGCGTCGGCCCCGTGAAGGACCGTCCGCGCAGGCTGGAGCTGGCCTGGAATGTGGTGGAGACCAATCAGTTCGGACTGAATGAGTTTATGGACTGGTGCGGCAGAGTGGAGACGAAGCCCATGATGGCGGTGAACCTGGGGACACGCACAGAGGACGCCGCCCGCAACCTGGTGGAGTACTGCAACATCGAGAAGGGGACCTATTACAGCGATCTGCGCCGTAGCCACGGGGTGGAGAAACCGCATAACATTAAGCTCTGGTGCCTGGGCAATGAGATGGACGGTCCCTGGCAGATCGGACATAAGACGGCCCAGGAGTATGGCCTCCTGGCATCCAGGGCGGGCAAGGTGATGAAGCTGGTAGACAGCTCCATCGAGTGTGTGGCCTGCGGTTCCTCCTCGCTGACGATGCCGAGCTTCGGCGAGTGGGAGAGGACGGTGCTGGAGCTGTCCTATGAAACGACGGATTATCTCTCCCTGCATCAGTACTATGGCAACCGGGACGACAATACACCGGATTTCCTGGCCAACAGCGTGGCGATGGATCAGTTCATCACCCAGGTGCTGTCGGTCTGTGACTATGTGAAGGCGGTGAAGCGCTCCAAGAAGACGATTAACCTCTCCTTTGATGAGTGGAATGTCTGGTATCACTCGAATGAGCAGGATCAGAAGCTGGAGAAATGGGTGGAGCACCCGCATCAGCTGGAGGACATCTACAACTTCGAGGACGCGCTGTTGGTGGGTTCCATGCTCATCACGCTGCTGCGGCACGCGGACAGGGTGAAGATCGCCTGTCTCGCCCAGCTGGTCAATGTCATCGCACCGATCATGACCAGTGACAGCGGCGCGTGGCGGCAGACCATCTTTTATCCCTATATGCAGGCCTGCAAATATGGGCGTGGCAATGTGCTGAACACCATCGTCCAGAGCCCGACCTATGAGTCCAGCCACGGTGATGCACCCTATGTGGATGCGGTGGTGCTGACGGATGAGGAGGCGGAGGAGCTGACGCTCTTTGCGGTGAACAAGAACCTGAAGGATGATGTGGAGGTGACCTGCGATCTGCGCCAGTATGCGGGTTACAGGGTACTGTCCCACTCGGTATTGACCCATGAGGATCTAAAGGCGGTCAACACCGAGGAGCAGCCTGATAATGTGAAACCGGAGAGCGGGGACAAGCTGTCGAATATCGCGGACGGAATACTGAACACCAGCCTGCCCGCACGCTCCTGGAATGTGATCCGGCTGGGCAAATAATTGAGTTAAATATCCAGTAGCAGCCCCACAGGACAGTGGTCGCTCCCGAGGATGTCGTCATAAATGACGGCATCCTCGATTTTTGTGGCGAGTATGCCGGAGGTGACGAAGTAGTCGATGCGCCATCCCACGTTGTTTGTACGGGCGTGTCCGATGTAGGACCACCAGGTGTAGGCCCCTTCTTTGTCCGGATACAGGTGGCGGTAGGTATCGATGAGGCCGGCGTCCAGAACCTGGTCGAATTTCGCCCGCTCCTCGTCCGTGAAGCCGGCATTGCCGTGGTTGCTCTTTGCATTCTTCACATCAATCTCCAGGTGGGCGACATTTAAGTCCCCGCAGAAGATGACGGGCCGCGTCTGCTCCAGTGCGCGGATGTAGTGCAGGAAATCGTCCTCCCAGCGGCAGCGGTAGGTCAGACGGGAGAGATCCCGCTTGGCGTTGGGGGTATAGACCGTGACGAGATGATATTCCGGATAGGTCAGGGTGATGACCCGGCCTTCATGGTCATGCTCTTCGATGCCGATGCCGAGGGATACGGCCTCCGGTTCGCGCCGGGTGAAGATGGCGGTGCCGGAGTAGCCCTTCTTCTCCGCGTAATTCCAGTATTCGTGATAGCCTGCCGGAAGTGCGAGGGCGATCTGGCCGGCCTGGAGTTTAGTCTCCTGCAGACAGATGGCGTCGGGCTGTTCCCGCTCGATGAAGGGATAGAAGTTGCCCTTGCTGACACAGGCCCGCAGGCCGTTGACATTCCATGAAATGAGTTTGGTTGACATCGTCGTTATCCTCCCTGTTAGGCTTCATATTATCAAAAAAGTTCTTGCATTGAAAGACCTGTTCATGATATGATGCAGTCGTGCAGATCGGTGGCTGAAGCCCCGATCTGTCGTAGTTTTGGGACAATTAGCGACTGCTAACAAAAGGAGGAGACAAAATTATGGCATACGTGATTAGTGACGCTTGCATCAGCTGCGGTTCCTGCGCTGGACAGTGCCCGGTAAGCGCGATTTCTCAGGGCGACACACAGTACAATATCGATCCTGATACCTGCATCAGCTGCGGTTCCTGCGCTGCACAGTGCCCGGTAAGCGCGATTTCCGAAGGCTGAGATCAGAGAGTGCGAACAGTAACAGCTCCGGTTTCCGGAGCTGTTTTTTACATAAAATAGATATCAAAATTTATGCAGGATTTCCAAGGTAAATGCAACACCTTCAGAATTCCATAAATGCAACGGGTTTCAGGGGTGTTTTTATAGAGAATAGACATGAAGAAGACGTACAGAATGGCGGTTTTACGCACGTTTTCGGATAAAAGAGCGCATGCTGAGTAAGCCTGAAATGGGATTTTTCAGGTTAAATGCAACAGTCGGAAGTGTTGCATTTACTTTGACAGGTGGATCTTACTAAACATCCCTTTTTGCCAACAGTGCAGGAGTCAGGAGTACATCACCGGCCGGGATACGCTCCAATCCCAGCATGATGAAGAAATCCTCCGGCATAGTCCTCATCGCTGATTCATAAGGGCAATGTCCGAAAAGAGATTTCCTTACATGGCTGTTGACATGATTGGTCAGGAGAGTCATGTCTGCCTGCATGAACCGGTCGATAGAGGTTCCTTTAGGCAAAACCTTCCGGAGCTGCTTATGATTATTTTCACATGTGCCCTTCTCATCTGACCGATTCGGCTCACAGAAATAAACGGTTGTCCGCTTGCCACCAAAGACAGACCTTTCCATGCCTTCGATATCAGAGAATTCATGGCCATTGTCACCGAGAAGCAGCGGGAAACAGGAGGAAAACAACTCCTGTCCCAAAGAAATCTCGATCATGTCTAAGGTGTTTACAACGCATGAGGAAGCATGCTGGGGGAGAATGAAGTAGAGCTGCATATGGAAAGCAGTAAAGTGCAGGGTAAGGATTGCGCCAACATCCTCCTGAACCCCCTCCACACAGTCCATCTGTACCGTGGGGATATCCTCCTGCTCGATAAGTGCAAGATAGTCAGCGTAAAGCTGCCCTTCTTTAGAGGCGGGAGGAGCGGGGTGTGACTGCGGT
>JAFSYF010000035.1 GCA_017443695.1 Butyrivibrio sp. | reverse complement strand
TTCTTCAGCGCCATGCGCAATTTCTACACCAAGCGGGATGGGGAGAGGATGGCCCAGGCCTGCGAGTGGGTGGACGAAACCGTCATAGCGGAGAAAGGCCTGGTGAGGAAGAAGGGGCTGGATCTCATGCAGGATGCGGTGCGGGTCGGCAATGAGGCGGACACCATGCCCGGGATTCAGGGGGTGTTCCATAAGAGCGAGATTTATGAGCAGGAGGCGAAGAACGTGGTGCTGCGGACGTGCGCCGCGGGCATATATCCCACCTGGCGTGGAGATCATGTCTGGAAGCATAAGGACAATGACGCATTCCGGGCTGAGGCGGCATCCAGGCTGAAGGTACCTCAGGGATATAAGGTCACAGAGCAGATGGTGAAAGATCTGATCCGGCTCAAGGATGAACTCAAGGACGCGAACCGTTTCTTCTATGTCAATGGGGACGAGTATAATAACCTGGTACGCGCCATGGAGGAACTGACACAGGTATTCGAGAGCCAGCCTGGAAGAAATGTGGCCTTTGATTCCCAAAAGGGTCAGAAGGAAATGCTTGGCTTACTCCAGAAGGTGGATGCCGCAGCCGGTGAGTATATTCAGACCCATTTGGCCAGCCGCAGGAGCAGACATGGCGAACGGCGTTTTAATGTGGCACTGATGACCAACGCGATCCTGAATCCGGAGGCCAACAGGGTCTATACCAGGATGACGGAGCTGGCCCGGAGCGAGACCATCGATTATCAGACGCTCGGCAACAGACTGGGGCTCAAGACCAAGGTCGAGCATCCGAACCACAGACCGAAGAAGGCGGCGCAGCCGGTGCAGCCGGAGATGGCAGCACAGCCGCAGATGGCAGCGCAGTCGCATTAACTACAGTCGCAGCAGGGATCGACATAGACTAACTCCACCGGAGGAAGGAAATGCAGGGACAGGACAGTTTGAACGGGGAAGGCCATCGGGTCATCAGTTTCGACCAGCTCTCAAGCACCAAGGGAACGCCCAAACCCGCCAAAACCAGGGCGCGTCGGGAACGTGACACGGACAGTGACCCCTACTACCAGGTCATCGACACCAGCTATGATTTCCTGCTGGCCCGTAAGAGAGGCCGGGGGAACTGCAGAGGACTGTCGCCGGAGCTGATCGCGGTGCTGAACGACCTGGAGACGATCCTCAAGGAGATGACCATGGCGGCCCTGGATGACGAGTTCGACTACCACGTACAGATGAACCGTTACTACGTCAATATGCTGCGGGTGTACTCCCTGTCCGCACTCCTGGGCTGCCGGGTACGGACCTTTACCCGCACACAGGGCGCAGCCCTGACCACACTCACAGCCATCGGTGACAAGACGATGCCGGAGGCCCTGCGGTATCTGAACCAGCTGGTGAACATTGGCGACAAGCTCTCGCTGGAGAGCAACCTCTTCATGGACCACATAGAGAAGGCACATCCTCTTGATATGCGGTTGAAGGACCGCCGCTCTCATATATACAATAAGGTGAAGAGCTTCCGTGAGCAGGAGAGGATGCTGCTGAAACCCGCAGTGGATGAGTAAAAGCAGGAGACAACGGATATGGCGAAGAATACAGGAGAACTGAATCTCAACGATACCGAGCTGATTGAGCAGAGCAGCGCGCGCCTGCGCGATCTGGTCATCGATGAGGATGATGCCATGGCGCTGATCGAGGACTATTACAGCAAGAGGGATCCGGAGTCCAGAGCCGCTCTCCTGGCTGGACTGGATGAACGGGCGAAGCTGGGACGCCTCTCACCGCAGCAGGAGAACGCCCGAACCTATATCCGTGAGATCTTCACCATGCCGGAGAGAGAGGGCCGCCTGGACAGGACGGAGGCGAAGCGCAATCTCGAGGCCTACCAGCGCCTCGGGAACGCCCCCCGCGTCCGGGAGATGAACGTCTCCAAGCTGGCGAAGAAGCTGGGGCTCAAGCTGGAGGGCACCTACATAAGCGAGCATCACCGGAGGGAGCACAGCGTCCGGAAGGAGAACAGGCAGACTCTGGGACTTTGAAAAAACGTATATGCATATTTACAATTCAGCGCCGGGCAGGCGCCGCAGTTTGATGATATCACCATGATGTGCATACGCTATCAGGGAGGGTTGACGCATGAGGAACGGTAAGGAGGAAGGGGGAGATATGTGATGGAGAGCAATTCGGTCAACCGGCTGTCCCCCATGCGGGACGATATGGTCATCGCCAAAATGTTCCTCTCCGCCGCGGTGGCGATGATTTTCACGCAGATGGCCGGGGTGGTGGCAGGCATCATCGATGGCGTGGTGACCAGCCGTTTTCTGGGTCCGGAGGCCTACTCATCGGTCTCGTTGTTTGGACCTCTTATCAGTATCATTATGCTGTTTGCCAGCTTTGTATCCACCGGCGGACAGATCATCGCCTCCCAGCGGATCGGCGCGGGGGAGCGCAAAGAGGCCAGCGCCGTGTTCGCGGCATCCATCCTCGGTGGGGTGGTCATTGCCCTTTTCTTTATTCTGATGAGCCTCCTGGCGCCGGCCTTCCTGTTCAGGATCTGCGGCGTCTCTTTGGATAAGCGGCCGGAGCTCTACGGCCATATGCTGGATTATCTCCATGGCTATATGTTTGGAATCCCTGCCGCTGTCATGGTGCAGGTGATGAGCCCCTTCCTGATCATCGACAAGGGCAAGAAGCTGGTTTCCTTCTCTGCGCTGGTGCTCTGCGTCACAGATATCCTGGGGGATCTGCTCAATGTGTTCCTTTTCCATGGCGGCGTCTTCGGCATGGGCCTGGCGACAGCCGTTTCCATCTGGCTCCAGCTCTGTGTGCTGATGACCCATTTCCTGAGCGGCCATAACAGCATCACCTTCACTTTCTCCGCCCTGCGACGTTCCCATCTCATCGATATTGCGAAGAGCGGCTCCGTTGCGTTTGTCAAGAAGATCGCAACGATCCTCCGGGACATATGCACCAACCGGATCAATCTGTTTGTGGCGGTTTCCACGGCTGCCGTGGCGGCCAAGGGGATGCAGGGCGACCTGAATCAGCTGATGTTCTGCATCGGTGTCGGCATCGGCCGGACGCTGGTGTCCATGTCCTCCATGTATTATGGCGCCAACGACAGACAGGGACTGAAGAAGCTGTTCACCTGCGCCATGAAGACCTGCATCCGGCTCGGTGGGATCTTCGGCCTGCTCGTATTTCTCGGGGCGCCCTTCCTGGCCCGGATCTACACAAACGACCCCGATGTGATCCGGCTGGCCGTATTGAGTATCCGCAGCATGGCGGTCAGTCTGGTGGTGGACAACTTGAGCGTCGCCTACCAGGATTACCTGCAGGGGATCGGCAACCGCAAGCTCCTGAGCTTTATGTGTTTTGCGGAGCGTCTGGTGATCCCGGTGATCGTGGCGGTGGTGCTGGGACTCGGCTTCGGCTCAGTGGGTGTCATGGTCTCCCTGGCTGTTGGCAAGTACCTGATGGCGGTGGTGATGCTCGTTGTCTTCTGCGTGCTCTTAAAGCACTTCCCCCGGAGCATCGACGAGATCATGCTGCTGCCGGCGGATTTCGGCGGGAAGGATGCAGACAACCTCTATGCCGAGATCCGTACCATGGAGGATGTGATCCGGGAGAGCGAGCGGACCCGGCTGTTCTGTGAGGCCCATCAGGTGGATCGGGACCATGCGCGGCTGATGGCGCTCTTCCTGGAGGAGATGGCAGCCAATATCGTGGACCACGGCGGTTCCAGGAACCGGGAGGGCGTCTGCGTGGACTTCCGTCTTTCCGTTCAGGATGGCAGTATCTGTCTGAGTCTGCGGGATTTCTGCAAGGAGTTTGATCCGTTGCGTTACTATGAGGACCATGATGGAGATGATCCTATGAGAGGAATGGGTATCAGGATAGTGATTCGTTCGGCGAAGGATGTGCGTTATTTCAATTCCTTCAACAGCAACAGTCTGCTGATCTACATGGATGGCACAGGCAATCCCGTCCAGGAGGCCGCAGTATGAGGGCCCGGGGGAGGAGCAGGTTCCTGCTGGTCGTTTCCTGCATGCTGCTCTGCGGGCTTCTGACAGCCTGCGGCAATGTGCGGAAGGAGGGCGGTTCCGAATACCGGGTCTGTATGATCACGGATTCCGGAGACATCACGGATCAGTCCTTCAACCAGACGACCTATGAGGCCTGCCGGGATTACTGCCGGGAACACAACATGGACTTCACCTACAAGAAGCCCGACGGGGATACGGACTACGCCCGCATCGCCATGGTGGACGTAGCGGTGGCGGAGGGCTACAACATCCTGGTGATGCCGGGGTTCTCCTTCGCGCGGGCCATTGTGGAGACCACGAACAAGTATCCGGATATCGACTTCATCGCCCTGGATCTGGGCGGTGCCGATATTGCGGCCGCCGCGGTGGGCAGCGCCTACTACGCCGATCCGGACGCCTATGAGGTGACGGATTACTACAATACGTCCAATACCTACTGCACCACCTACCGGGAAGAGATCGCTGGTTTCCTGGCGGGTTACGCGGCTGTCCGCATGGGATACAGGAAACTGGGCTTCCTTGGCGGTATGATGGTGCCCGGGCCGATGCGGTTCGGTTACGGGTATGTGCAGGGGATCGACCAGGCGGCGCAGGAGCTTGGCATCACCGATGAGGTGAGCGTGGAGTATGCCTATGGCGGACAGTTCTACGGCTCCACGGAGATCACGGCCGCCATGGATACCTGGTACAACAACGGGGTAGATGTGGCGTTTGCCTGCGGCGGCGCGATATATACCTCCGTGGCGGAGGCTGCCGCGAAGAAGAACGGCAAGGTCATCACTGCGGATTCCGATCAGTCTGCCATCCTGGACACCTATCTGCCGGGGATGGCAGTCACGGCAGCGCTGAAGAACCTCAGGGCCTCCATCAATACCGCCCTGGATGCCATTACCATCGATGGCACCTGGCCGGAGCTTACGGGTCAGATCGCCAGTCTGGGTCTGGTATCCACCACGGACATGTCCCTGAACTATGTGGGACTCCCGGAGGACACCACCCAGTGGAACGAGGGTTTCACCAGGGAGGATTACTACGCGCTGGTGCGCCGGATCTATGACGGGGAGGTGGAGATTGACCGTTCGATAGACAGCTTTCCGGAGACAGAGGTCCGGGTGAATGTCCGTCCGGGCACGATCCGATAGGGGGAAGATTATGTCAGAGAAGGAAAATTATGCCATAGAACTGCGGGGGATCACGAAACGGTTCCCCGGCATCGTCGCCAATGACAACATCACGCTGACCCTGAAGCGGGGAGAGATCCATGCGCTTCTGGGGGAGAACGGCGCGGGCAAGTCCACGCTCATGAGCATCCTCTTCGGGCTGTACCAGCCGGAGGAGGGGGAGATCTACAAGGACGGCAGGAAGGTCGAGATCAGTGATCCCAATGTGGCCAACGAACTGGGCATTGGCATGGTGCATCAGCACTTCAAGCTGGTGCCCTGCTTCACCGTACTGCAGAACATCATCCTGGGCGTGGAGCCGCGGCGGAACGGACTTTTGAATATGGAGGAGGCCAGAGCCAGGGTGACGGAACTGTCCGAGCGGTACCACCTCCAGGTGGATCCGGATGCCCGGATCGAGGACATCACCGTGGGGATGCAGCAGCGCACGGAGATCCTCAAGATGCTGTACCGCGACAACGAGATCCTGATTTTTGATGAGCCCACAGCGGTCCTGAGTGTTCAGGAGATCGACGAGCTGATGCAGATCATGAGGGGCCTGGCGGCGGAGGGCAAGAGCCTCCTCTTCATCTCCCACAAGCTGGGGGAGATCATGGCGGTATCCGACCGCTGCAGCGTGCTCCGCAAGGGCCGCTGCATCGGCACCGTGAATACCGCGGACACCACGCCGGAGGAGCTCTCCGCCATGATGGTGGGGCGCAATGTCTCCTTCCATGTGGACAAGAAACCGGCCAACCCCGGAGAGACGGTGCTGGAGGTCAGGGATCTCTCTGTTTCCGGCGGCAGGGGCAAGAAGGATACGGTGCACAGAGTCAGCTTCCAGGTGCGGGCCGGAGAGATCGTCTGCATTGCGGGCATCGATGGCAACGGCCAGTCGGAGCTGATCTACGGCCTGACGGGTCTGATGCCTGCTTCAGAGGGGAGTATCCGCCTGGCCGGTCAGGAGCTGGTGAAGGAGTCTGTCCGCAGGCGCTCCCTCCAGGGGATGAGCCATATCCCGGAGGACCGGCACAAATACGGCATGGTGCTGGACTACTCCCTGGAGGACAATCTCGTCCTGCAGCGCTATTTTGAGCCCCGATTCATGGGCCCCCTCGGGATCCTGAAGAGGGATGCCATCCGTTCCTACGCGGACGGCCTGATCGAGGCCTATGACATCCGCTCGGGGGAGGGCGCGCAGTCCATTGTCCGCGGTATGTCCGGCGGCAATCAGCAGAAGGCGGTCATCGCCCGGGAGATTGACAGGGCGCCCAAACTCCTGATCACGGTGCAGCCCACACGGGGCGTGGACATCGGTGCCATCGAGATGATCCATAAGGAACTCATCAGGCAGCGGGACCAGGGCATGGCGATCCTCCTGGTGAGCCTGGAGCTTGATGAGGTGATGGACATTTCGGATCGGATACTGGTGATGTATGACGGGGAGCTGGCGGGAGAGTTCGACCCGGCCGCCGTCACGGTGGAGGAACTGGGCCTGTACATGACGGGTGCCAGGCGGCAGGATGCCCGGAAGGAGGCGTAGCACATGAAACAGAAATCAAAGAAATCGTGGCTGGCCATTCCCGGGGTACAGACCCTTCTCGCCTCCCTGCTGTGCGTGCTGGCGGGGCTTCTGGTGGGTTTCGTGATCCTGTGTATGATTGATCTGCAGGGCGCTCCGGCGGCCATGGCAGCGATCCTGAAGAACTTCCTGTATTTCCCCAGACCCATGGTGGCACTGCAGTATTTTGGCTCCACCCTGGTGAAATCCTCCCCCCTGCTGATGTGTACCCTGTCGGTGCTGTTCGCCTACAAGGCGGGGCTCTTCAACATCGGCGCATCGGGACAGTACACGGTGGGAGCGGGCGTTGCACTGTATCTGGCGCTGGCCTTCCGCTGCCCCTGGTACATCTGTCTCATCGGCGCCATGCTGGGCGGCGGTCTGATGGGTGCGCTGGTGGGCGCCCTCAGGGCTTTCCGTCAGGTGAATGAGGTCATCGCCAGCATCATGCTCAACTGGCTGGCGCTCTATTGTGTGAACATGCTCCTGAATGGCGTGCGGGACGGCAGCACCACCTATACGAAGCCGCTGCATACGGAGAATCCGGCGGCTCTGATTCCCAGCCTCGGTCTCTCGGGGCTATTTGCGGACAACCGCTATGTCACCATCGCCGTGCCGCTGTCTGTCCTGTTTGCGGTACTGGTCTGGTTCGTGCTGGACAAGACGAGGCTTGGCTTCGAGCTGCGGGCCACGGGCCTGAACCGGCATGCCGCCCGCTATGCCGGCATGGGAGAGAAACGTAACATCATCCTGACCATGTTTCTGGCGGGTGCGCTCTCCGGGCTGGGCGCGGGCTTCCTGTATCTCTCCGGGATCGAGCAGTGGACCACGGCGCTGACCTCTGTGCCCACCATGGGTCTCAACGGGATCGCGGCGGCGTTTCTGGGTGGTGCGCATCCCATTGGCTGCATATTCTCCGCCTTTTTCATCCAGCATATCACCAGCGGCGGTTCCTATGTGGACAAGATGACCTATGCGTCCCAGATCTCCGATCTGATTCTGGCCATCATCATCTATTGTTGCAGCTTTGTATTCCTCCTGCGGCATCTGATGCAGCAGGCGATGCTGAGACGTGGGAAGGAGGCCTGAGATGCTTCTGTTGATTCAATATACGCTGATCTATGCGGTGGTACTGTTTCTGGCGGCACTGGGCGGGTGCTTCTGTGAGCGCAGTGGTGTGGTGAATCTGGCGCTGGAGGGCATCATGGTGATGGGCGGCCTGGGCGGTGCCCTGGTGATGCGCTTTTTCCCCGGCCTGCCGGCACCGCTCATGATCCTGTTTGTCATTGTCGGGAGCGCCGCGGCAGGGGTGCTGTTCTCCCTGCTGTTAGCCGTGGCAGCTGTCAGCTTCAAGGCGGATCAGACCCTGGTGGGTACCGCCATGAACATGCTGGCCGTCGCGTCGGCCACCGTGTTTGTCAAGGCACTGAACATGGCGGAGAATGAGAGCAATGTCTCCTCCATCATCCGTTACATTGATCAGAAGAAAGCGTTCACCTTCCACATCGGTGCCTTCGAGATGAACTGGTTTGAGGTGCTGGCCCTGCTGCTGTTAGTTGGGGCGTGGGTGCTGCTGCACCGCACCCGTTTCGGACTGCGGCTCATGGCCTGCGGGGAGCATCCCCATGCAGCGGATTCCGTGGGTATCAACGTCTACCGGATGCGCTATGCCGGTGTCATGATCTCCGGCGCCCTGGCGGGCATCGGCGGGATCGCGTACATCACGGCAGGGGTCAGTGAGTGGAAGTTTGAGAACGGCGTGGCGGGCTTCGGTTTCCTGGCGCTGGCGGTGATGATCTTCGGCCGGTGGCAGCCGGTGCATATCGCACTGGCAGGACTGCTGTTCGGATTCTTCCGTGCCCTGTCCAATGTCTATACCGGGTTCAATGTACTGGTGGCCCTCAATCTGCCCGGTTCCCTGTACAACATGCTGCCCTATATCATCTGCCTCCTGGTGCTCATCCTGGCCTCGGGCAACTCCCACGCCCCCAGGGCATCGGGTATCCCCTACGACAAGAGCCAACGTTAAACACTTGTTTTTATAGATCAGAAGGGGTAGAATCGATATTATTTTGTAACTGTTCAGACCAGGTTCTGAACAGTTACATTTTCCGGAGATTGTAAATGGCGAAGCCGAAGAAGGAAAAGAAGCGTAAGAAGAAAAACCGGCACATCATCGCTCAGGTTGGTGTGGTGGTGGTTCTGGTGTTTGCGTTGATGTCATTTGTCAGCGTCTTAACCGTTCTGATCTCCGGTGTGGGCACTTTTTTCGTGATGCTGCAGGAAAACAGCAATAGCTACATGAGTTATGCGGCCAGTAGCATGACTGACTACAAAGCCCTGTCCTGGTTGATGGATTACTGGACGGAGCATCCGGATGTCCTGGAAACAACCAGCTTTAGCAGTGCTTTGATAAAGAAGGATACGAAGACGCTGACACCGGAGGAACAGAAGAAGCGGGAGGAAACGCTTGCGCTGATGGATGATATCTTCGATGATATCGCCGAAATTCTGGCGCAGGGAGGCCATAACAGCCTGGATTATGTCACCATGCGGGAGGCAGAAGGGCTGACACCGGAACTGCAGCGATCCTTTGCCATCAGCTGCTTTTGGATTCTGGAGAATAATTTTCATACCCTGGTCGAGGAGCTGCCGCTGAAAGAGATGAGCTGCACCATGCCGATGCCGACGGCGACAGTGGACCCAAGGATCGATTATGTGAAGGGCGATGTGATGTTCCTCTTCGACTGCAGAGAGGATGAGGAGAAGGAGATCGCTTCGGGAACGGTGATGGAGGCGCCCCTCGTATCTTTTTCAGTGGAGAATGGTGATTCCATGGAAGATGTTGGCCTTCTGGATATCCTGTTCTCCGAACCCGAATCCAATAAGGAAGTGAACATTGATTTCAAGCTGATGCATATCATTGAAGTGGACGAAGACTCGTCGTTGATTTTTTACAGTACGCTGAAGATCGCTGATGTGGTGGCATATATGAGGCCGAGCGTTTCCGCGGGTGCGTGGGTGGTTGTGCTGCTGATGACCGTTTCCGTTGTCATTCTGTTCTTTGTTTTCAGCATAGTTTCCAGCCCCCTGGCCCATATCAAGAGGATTGCCAGGGTATATGCCAAAGATAAGGATCCGGACAGGGTGGCGGAGAGCGTGTCGAAGATCCGCTCCAACAACGAGATCGGTGTCTTTGCGGATGAGTTCGCGTCCCTCACCAGGGAACTGAAGCGGCATACGGAAGAGATGGCGCATCTGGCGGAGGATAAGGAACGCATCGCCACGGAGCTGGGTGTGGCCACCAGCATCCAGGCGGATATGCTGCCCAAGATTTTCCCGCCCTTTCCGGAACGGCGTGAGTTTGACCTGTATGCGACCATGAACCCTGCGAAGGAGGTTGGCGGCGATTTCTATGACTTCTATCTGGTGGATGAGGATCATCTGGCGCTGACCATCGCGGATGTTTCCGGCAAGGGTGTGCCGGCATCGCTGTTCATGGTGATTTCCAAGACGATTCTGAAGAACCGGACACTGACGGGTGGCACGCCGGCAGAGATTCTGGCCGATACCAACGACATGCTCTGTGAGGGCAACGACTCCGGGCTCTTTGTCACCGTCTGGCATGCGATCCTCACCATTTCCACAGGGGAACTGATTGTGGCCAACGGCGGCCATGAGTATCCGGCGATGCGGCAGGGGGATGCACCCTTTGAGCTGGTGCATACGAACCACGGGCCGATGCTGGGTCTCATGGAGGATCTGACCTACCAGAATGAATACTACCAGCTGTCACCCGGTGATGCGATATTCGTCTATACGGACGGTGTGCCGGAGGCCACGGCAGCGGATGAGAGCATGTTCAGCGAGGAACGTCTGGAGCAGGTACTGCGTGAGGGCGTGGTGACGGAGACCCCGAGAGAGATGCTGGGACGGGTACAGGCCGCTCTGGACGCTTTCGTCGGAGACGCCCCGCAGTTCGATGATGTGACGATGCTGGGATTTGTGTATTATGGAAGTAATACGGAAGAAGGAGAGGAAACACATGAGTGAGAAGCAGAAGGACAGGCTGTCCTCGGCGGGGGAACTGAATGAGTACATGCGTGTGACCACGCCTGGGGTCTGGATGGTTCTGCTGGCGTTCACGGTATTCGTGGCAGGGCTGGTGATCTGGAGCATCGGCGGCCATCTGACCACTGCGGTGAGTGCTGCAGCCGTTGTGAAGGATGGGGCGCTGACCCTTTATATCAGGGACGATGATGCGGGCCGGGTTTCTCCCGGGATGCGTGTGGAGATCGCTGATACGGAGACCACCGTTCGGGGTGTTGCTGCGGAGGGTAGTGTGGCAGGAGAGGTGATGAACGTCTATGCCAGATCCCTGATCGGCGTGACAGCACAGGAACAGGTCTTTGTTTCTGAGGGTGTGACAGAGTTGGAGGATGGCGCTTACAATGCCTCCATCATCGTGGAGGATTTGAATCCGATCACCTTCCTCTTCGGCGGAGGGAAGAAGTAATATGGCGGCAAACAGGATACCATCTCCGGTTACACGTGGCCTTGTCCGGATGCCGATGATCATGCAGTACGAGAATCTGGAGTGCGGTTCCGTATCGCTGGCCATGGTGCTGGGCTACTACGGCAAGTGGATCGCACCAGGTGTCGTACGGGCAGCGACCGGCCCGTGCCGGGACGGCGGCAATGCGGAGAATATCGCCAAGGCGGCCAGGAGTTACGGCCTGCATGCGGATGTGGAGCAGATCTCCACGGAGGAATTCTATGCGAAGGCTACTTTCCCCTGTATCGTGCACTGGGAGTACAATCACTTTCTGGTGATCCGTGGTGTCCGTGGCAACAACGTATACATCAATGACCCCAAGAAGGGGGATTATAAGGTGCCGAAGGAGACCTTCGCCGGCAAGTTCACGGGCATTGTTGTATTTTTCAGACCAGAGCCTGATTTTCAGCCGGAGGGTCACCGCAAGAGCCTGTGGGAGTTCATTCTGGAGCATCTGGAGGGGTCCTGGGGATCCCTGGCCTTTGTCCTTGTGACGACCATGCTGATCTCGATTCTGACCCTGGCGAATCAGGGCATGAGCCGTATTTTCCTGGACCGCCTCATCAAGGGCCAGAACCCGGAGTGGACCGGCCCCTTCATCGGTCTCCTGACCATGATCGCTGTGTCGATGATTGTGGTCACCCTCATCAGGGATTATTATATCCTGCGCATCAACGGCAAGCTGGCCATCAGCAGCAACGCTGCCTATATGGAGAAGATTTTCAAGCTCCCCATCAGCTTCTTTAACCAGCGTCTGCCCGGGGACATTAACTTCAGACGGATGATGATGGGGGAGATCGCCTCCACGCTGGTGCAGACCTTCGGTCCGCTCTTACTGCAGATCGTGATGATGATTCTGTACCTGATCGTCATGGTGAACTACAGTCCGATTCTTACCATGATCGGTATTGCTTCTATCGTCATCAATGCGGCGATGGCGCGGATCATCTCCAGGATCCGGATCAATATCACCAGACGGAACATGACCAATACCGGTCAGGCCACCAGCACGCTCTCTGCCGGGATTCAGATGATCGAGACCATCAAGGCCAGCGGCGCGGAGAACGGTTTCTTTGAGCTGTGGTCCGGCTATCAGGCCGGCGTCGTCGGCGCCTCAGTGGAGTATGCCAGGGTGGATCACGTACTGGGCGTCATCCCGATTGCCGTTTCCACGCTCTCCAATCATGTGGTGACCATGACCGGTGTATTCCTGATTATCCACGGCCAGTTCACGCCCGGTATGCTGCTGGCATTCCAGGGGATCCTGAACATCTTCCAGCAGCC
>JAFSYF010000034.1 GCA_017443695.1 Butyrivibrio sp. | reverse complement strand
TATTGCGATGCATGAGAGCGATGCCGTCGTCCTGGTGGGTCTGCGGCTGCGGAGTGAGAATGGAGAGCGTTTCGACCGCTCCATGGAGGAACTCTCTGAGCTCGTCCGTGCCGCGGGGATGAGTGCGCGGATGACGTGCACACAGACACTGGATCAGCCGGTGGCAGCGACACTGATCGGATCCGGCAAGATCGACGAGATCCGGGCCAGTCTGGGACTCATGGAGATCCGCGCGGTGGTCTTCAACAATACACTCTCGCCGAAGCAGCATAAGAACCTGACGGAAGCGCTGGGGGTCGAGGTAATCGACCGGACCGGACTGATCCTGCTGATCTTCGCAGACCGGGCACGGACCAGAGAGGCCAGACTGCAGGTCGAGGCGGCACAGCTGGCCTACCTCCTGCCCAGACTGGCGGGACTCCACGAGGGACTCACACGGCAGGGCGGTACCAGCGGCCCCCTGTCCGGCAAGGGCGCGGGTGAGAAACAGATCGAACTGGACCGGCGCCGGATCGAGAAAAGGCTCAGTGCACTGCGGCGTGAGCTCAAGGCGGTGGAACGGGAACGTGCCACCCAGCGGAGCCGGCGGATGAACAATGATGTACCGCGGGTATCCCTGGTGGGGTACACGAATGCCGGCAAATCAACCATCATGAACGCATTGCTGCAGCACAGCGGTGCCGCACCACAGAAACAGGTGCTGGAGAAGGATATGCTTTTTGCCACACTGGATACGACCGTGCGGCGGATCTGTCTGGGCCCGGGACACCAGGAATTCCTGCTGTCGGATACCGTGGGCTTCGTCGACCGGCTCCCTGCGGCGCTGGTGGATGCGTTTCATTCCACACTGGAGGAAGCGTGCTATGCAGACCTCCTGCTGATCGTGATTGACGTATCCGACCCGTCCTGGACGGAGCAAGTGGCGACGACGCTGGAGACCATTGCACAGATCGGCGCAGGGGAGATCCCCCGGCTGTTCGTCTTTAACAAGGCGGACCGCATGCCCGAACGCCCGTCGCACATCGCCTGCGAGGGACTCTCACCGGAGGACCCGCAGATCGTGATAAACGCCAGAGACAAGGCCGAAACCCTGCGCCTCGCACAGACAATCGAGGAACTCTGCACCTGAGGAACGCGCTGAAAGAATTTTGAAACTGACATCAAAAGGAATGAACAAATACCGGATGGAATCCTTCAGGTTATTGATTCCCCGAATGAGATCAATGGGTCTGCAAAATGCATAGAAACAGCCATGCAGGATTTCTGTAATCATCCTGCATGGCTGATTTTCAGCACAGGGCAGCGCACAGGATCACCGATATCAGGAGCAATATCGACAAGGATCCGAACCTGTCCCCGGAACAGAAGGTGGAATACCTCCTCGCCCTCAAGGGGGCCGAGGAGATACTCGCCCAGGGCAGGAGGAAGTACGCGGACACAGAGAACAGCGAGATTCAGAAGGAATATGACAACATCAACACCCAGCTGGAGAAGGACAGAAGAAAGATGAGAGACAAACGTTACGCAGGCCCGGACAGGCTGACCGACGCATCCTACAATCGCTGTGAGACCCACAGCAGGAACAGCTTCCACAATACCAGATTCAACATCCTGGCAGGGCTCATGCATGAGCTGGATCCGGCCTGGTTCACCAGTCATTTTGACAGTCTGAACCTGGTGGGGCTGTCCGGAGACAGGGCGCAGACCACGGCCTTCTACAACGTGGACAATTTCACCAAGTTCATGCATGAGAACATCGTCAACAACGGGTATGTCCCCGATACCTTAAAGCAGCAGCTCTGGTACAACAGGGAGTACACGCTGGGGCAGAAGGGTATGGTGGAGGAGATCCGCCGGATCTGGAAGAGCCCGGGCTTCATGGACAGACAGCGGTACGTCGCGGAGAACGGCAACATCAACAACCTCATTGTGGACCTGAAGAACCAGAATCAGAAGGATGAAAGGATCCAGCAGATGAACCTCGTCGAGATGGAGCAGAAGCACGGTCTCGACCTCGGCGGCGGAGTGCCTGGGCGTCTTCATCGACCAGTGCCTCCTCCCACCGGGCTTCCATACAGTGGTTACAACTGGATGAATGAAGAAAACAGAGAATAAATTCAGGATTCCCGTTCCACCAGCGTAACGGGCAGCACGATATCTGAAGTGGTTTTGTGACCGCTGCCCAGTCGTTCGATGGCATCCAGCGCCGTAGAGACGATACGGTCGATGGGCTGGCGGATCGTTGTGAGCGTCGGCGTCAGGAGCTGTGCCAGCGGCACATCATCGAAGCCCACCAGCCGCAGATCCTGCGGGATCCTGCGTCCCCGGCGGCTGCACTCCTGGATCACCTGGGCGGCGATCAGATCAGAGGTAGCGAATATCCCGTCACAGGACGGGTGTTCATCCAGCGCCTGATTGATGCAGGCGTGATAATCCATGGTGATATACTGCCTCGTGGAAGCCTGATAGCGGTGCACCTGCGCATGCTCCGCGGTACAGATCCGGATGAACTCCTCATCGCGGCTGTCACCGGGCATATCCTCATTGTTCAGTGTCCCCAGCACAAGCAGATCGCGGCAGCCCTTATCCAGCAGATAACAGGCGGCCAGCTCACCGCCCAGACGGTTGTCGCACTGGATGTTCACGGAATTGGCCATACCTGTGCGTTCCACCACCACGATGGGCAGCTGCAGATTCTTCAGGGCATCCGCGCTGATATCCGCGGAGAAGAGCAGCACACCGGACACCAGACTGTTCTGGCACAGCCGGAGCAGGTACTCCTCCTTCTGTTCATCCCCGTTGGAATTATAGATGATGATATGCTGCCCGCGTTTTTCCGCTTCCCGTTCCAGATGATCGATGACCGTTGCGAAATAGGGATGCGTGATGTGCGGAACGATTAACGCGATACAGTTCATCTTACCGCGGGACAATCCTTGGGCAAAGGCGTTTGGGGTATAACCGATCCGGTTCATCGCCTCATACACCCGGTCCTTCATCTGCTGACTGATGTAGCCACGGTTGTTCAGCACGCGGGAGACCGTCTCCACAGCGACACCGGCTTCCTTTGCCACATCCTTGATTGTTACGTTAGCCACAATACACCTCGCCTTAACCAAATACCCGGGAACGGTGTCCCGGGTATTATGATAGCACCATTCTTTCTTACTTAAAACCTTTTGCTTATCCTTTCACTGCGCCGGATGTCACACCCTTGACGATGTAGCGTTGCAGGAACAGGTAGAGGATCAGGATCGGCAGCATGGCCAGCAGCAGCGCCGCCATCACCAGACCGATATCCGTAGAATAGGTACCATAGAAGCTCTGGGTTGCGATCGGGATGGTATAGAGCTCCTTCTTCTGCAGTACCAGGCTCGGCAGCAGATAGTCGTTCCAGAACGCCATGGCATCGATGATGGCAACCGTCGCGATCGTGGGACGCAGCAGCGGGAACACGATCTTCCAGAAGGTTTCCCAGCGGGTACACCCGTCGATGAAGGCCGCTTCCTCCAGTTCGATCGGGATATTGGTGTGGATGGCGCCATGGAACATGAAGGTCGCCATGGACACTGAGAAACCGGTATGCAGCAGGATCAGCGTCAGTCGGTGGTTCAGCACACCCAGGATTCCGCCGTAGACGGAGACGAGCGGCACCATCAGCACCTGGAAGGGGATGACCATGGAAGCGATCATCGCGGAGAACAGCAGGGTGCAGGCTGCCCACTTATTGCGTACGATGACGAATCCCGCCATGGCGGAGAACAGAATCGTCAGGATCGTGGAGCAGACCGTGATGATGAGGGAGTTCAGGAATACCTTCCAGAAATCCATCTTCCGCATGGCCTCAGGGAAATTCTTGATCGTGAAGCCGTGTTTGCCGATCAGCGCCAGCGGATTCGAGGTGATATCCGCCTTGGTTTTGAACACGTTGATCACCACCAGCAGGAACGGCGCGATGAACAACAGGAACAGGAGGATCAGGATGACCAGCATGATGGCATGCGAGATCCTTTTATTACGCAGTGCTCTCTCAGAATCGTTCATGCCTGTACCTCCCCTTTCTTACCGATGTAGACCTGTGTTACACCGACGATGGCGCAGATGATGAACAGGATCAGTGCCTGTGCCTGGCCGGTGCCGTAGTTCTTATAGGTGAATGCCTGATTGTAGACGTGCATGGCGGCCATGACAGAGGAATTAAAGGGCTCGCCCTTGGTCAGGGAGAGGTTCACGTCATAGACCATGAAACAGCGGGTGATGCTTAAGAAGATGCACTGCACGAAACTGGAGCGCATCAGCGGGATCGTCACATTCCACATCGCCTGTGCGGGTGTGCAGCCATCGATCATGGCGGCTTCCTTCAGGGACTCCGATACACTCATGAAGCCCGCGACATAGATCAGCATCATATAGCCCGCATACTGCCAGACAGAGACGAGGATCAGACAGAACATCGCGCCGCTCGGTGTGGACAGGAGAGAGGTGCCGGTGCCGCCGAGGGCATCCGCGATGGCGACGAACGCACGGTTGAACACGAACTTCCACACATAACCCAGAACGATACCGCCGATCAGATTCGGGATGAAGAAGCCTGCCCGGAAGAAGTTCTGTCCCTTGACACCGCTGGTGACCAGATAGGCCAGCAGGAACGCGACGATATTGATCAGGATCACGGAGAAAAACGAATAGATGACCGTCCTGCCAAGTGCACTCCAGTAATCCGTATCGGCAAAGGCTGCCGCATAGTTGGCGAGACCGACGAAAGGCTTGGTTCTGGAGATGCCGTCCCAGCTTGTAAAAGTCAGATACAGACCGTAGATGAAGGGGACGATGACCGTCGCGCAGAACAGAAATGCGGCGGGCCCTGCAAACATCAGGAACTGGCTGACCTTATAAGATAATCGATTTCTTTCCATAATAATGGCCCTCTCTGGATGGAGGCGGGGGTACATCCGTACCGCCCGCCTGTCTTGGTTCTATTCAGTGTGCGCTGAGTGTTGCAGCCTGCCAGTAGGCATCGATCTTATCCGCGAAACCGGCACGGTCGGTCTGTCCGGCCAGGTACTCCTGGAATGCCGCGCCCAGCTTGGCATAGTGGTCATCCGGCAGATAGTTG
>JAFSYF010000263.1 GCA_017443695.1 Butyrivibrio sp. | reverse complement strand
TACATACTGACCCTGATTTATGGCACAGTGAATGTATGCCTCTGGAGAAGGATGACGATTGCGGAGTTCTCGGTCATGTTCTCCTCTGTCGTGATGATTGTCTCCCGGCTCGGGAAAATAGTGGAGAGATATCAGCAGCTGAGCCTGTATGGACAGAGAATACAGGACTACAGGGAATTCCTGGAGATGGAGGAGGAAAGGAGCGGCCGCCACGCGTTTGATGAGCCCATCAGGCAGCTGGAGGTACAGGGGCTCTCCTTCGGCTATGATCCGGAGCATATGACCCTGCAGGACATAAGCTTCACCATTCATGCCGGTGAGAGAGTAGCCATCGTAGGAGCAAATGGAAGCGGCAAATCCACCCTGCTGCAACTGCTGATGCGTATATATGTGCCCTCGGGTGGCAGAATCATGCTGGATGGACGGCCTGCGGGGGACTATGACCTGCGCGCGTACAGACGCCGGGTGGGGATGATCGAGCAACACCCTCTGGTCTTCTGCACAGCACTGGGCAACAACCTCTTGCCGGTGGGAAACAGATCTCTGAACCGGAGGGAGAAACAGCGCTGTGTGGAGATGCTTGAGCGTGTCGGACTAAGAGAACGGTTGGAGCAAACGGAACCGGATATTCTGGCGGTTCGGCTGGGTGGCGCATTCATCGCAGACGGAGAGGGATTGTCGGGAGGAGAGAGACAGAGACTGGAGATCGCCCGGGTAATGGCCCAGAAACCCGATCTCATACTGGCAGATGAGCCCACAAGCGCGCTGGATCCTGTGTCCGAGGATGCGATATGGGAGACGCTGTTTGATTCCGCCGGCCAAGGGAGCTTGCTGTATATCACACACAGGATGAAATGGGCAGAGAGGGCAGACAGGATCATCGTTCTGGATCACGGACGGCTGGACGCCATCGGCACACATGCGGAGCTGATGCAGAAGAGCAGCGTCTACCGCACGCTGTATCAGTCACAGAAGGAGCAATACGCATGATGAAGAATAATACGCGCCTCTTTGCCCTTGTGTGGACAAAACAGCGTGCCTTTCTGATCCAGCTCTTCATCTACCAGATCACGGTGCACACCATCGGATTCATCGGAAACGTGCTGGTGCTGAAATATGTGATCGAGCAGATGGAAGCGGAGGGAGCAGATCGCATACAGCGTATCCTGCTTGCGATCGTCCTTTTCGCGTCATATACGTTTGCGATCCACCTGTTCTGGAGTTACTTCCAGGAGATTGGACGCAGGAGATCCAGGGAACAACTGCACTGTGACCTGTCAAAGGAGATCTATGCAAGAGTCCGGTCTGTACCGCTGGAGCAATATGAGAACCCGTCGTTCTACAACAGACTGCTGATGGTGACGGAGCAGATGGAGGACAGGATCGATTTGCTGCTGGACACCGTCACGGATTCGGCAGGTTGTGTGGTGACGCTTGTTCTGACAGGCTCTGTTGTTTTCTCCATCGATGCGCCCTCCATGCTGATGGCAGTTCTTTCCGTCGTGCTGACAGCCCTGCTGCAGAGAGCCATCAATCAGAGGAAAGAGCAGATCATCAGCAAGGAGAACCAGTGGCAGAAGAACAGAATGTACTACATGCAGTGTTACTATCTGAAGGAATCTCTGCATAAACTGAAGCTATGCGGGTCGGGTCATGCACTGAAGGAGGAAAATGAGGAGAATCACCGCCGGTATGTCAGGGATACTACGGAGGACCGGCGGCATCTGGGGATCATGCTCTTTGCCCAGAAATACATACCGGGATACCTGATCCTGCAGATCGGATTGTGCGCGTGGCTGTCCTTCTGTGTGCTCGTCAGACAGAGTCTGTCCCTCGCTGAGTTTGTGGCGGTATGGAAGGGAATTGATCTTCTGGTCACCAACCTGGAGCAGCTGTTTGGCGCCTGCGCCGGACATTTTAAGGAGAGCGGGATCTATGCGTCAGCTTTCTTTTCCTTCATGGACGAAGAGATAACTGGTGAGCCTGAAGACAGCGAAGCAGCTCGGACACAGCCGGAGATGACTTCTGTCCTGCTGTCCACGGAGCATCTGAGATACGCTTATCCGGGCGGATACCAGGCGCTGAGCGGGATAGGTCTCACCATCAGGCAGGGAGAAAAGATCGCCATTGTCGGCCATAACGGGAGCGGCAAGACAACACTGGCACTTCTACTGGCGCGCCTGTATACCGCGACAGAGGGCCGCATCTCTCTCTGCGGCAGGGTCGCGGAGGATGTACCGGTGCAGACCTGGAGAGAGAGGTTCGATATCCTGTTTCAGGATTACAGCCTGTTCGAGGTCAGTGTTGCGGAGAATGTCGCTATGCGCACCAGGATTGATGAAGCGCAGGTAAGGGCGGCACTGGAGGATGCGGATGTCCCTTTTCTGACAGAAGACCTCGATAAACAGGTCGGCAGAGAGTTCTCGGAGGATGGATGGGTATTGTCCGGCGGTCAGCAGCTGAGAATGGGGATGGCGCGGGTGTTGTACAGTAACAGGGATATCCTTATCCTGGATGAGCCCTCCGCCTCCCTGGATGCCCTGGAGGAGCGGCATTTCAACGAATGGATCAGGAATAAGACGGAAGACAGAACGGTGATTTTCATCTCTCACCGGCTTTCCACCATCAGGCTGGCAGACAGGATCTACTGCATGGAGCAGGGCAGGATTGTGGAGGAGGGAACGCACGAAGCGCTGCTTAAGAAGAACGGGCCCTACGCGCAGATGTGGCGGATACAGGCGGATTGACGGACATTCTTCACCATCATCCTGTTCGTCTTCAACGGTCTGACAGCCGCGGTGATCGCCGGGGTCCTGCTTTGCGGTCTCTGCAATGTGACCACGGCAAGCCAGTCATAACAATCGTTATTGTTGATAAGAATAAGGATGGTAACCATAAGGAATAAGGATGCTCTTGACAGAGGGATAGACTCCTATATAATCATATAGGTAACTCTTTGGGACGGGGTGTAATTCCCCACCGGCGGTGAGAGTCCGCG
>JAFSYF010000262.1 GCA_017443695.1 Butyrivibrio sp. | reverse complement strand
TGCTGGCCGCCTTGGTAAAGCTCTTGTCCAGCGCACCCCGACGGGCCAGCACATAGCCGATGACCATCAGGACCACGAACACGAACATTTTATTGAGAAGCACAGACAGTTCCACAGAAAATACCTCAGATATGAAGGATCAGGGTGGCAATGCCGATATAGATGAGCAGCGATACCGCGTCGGTCAGGGTAGAGATCAGGGGGTTGGCCATGACCGCCGGATCCAGGCCCACCTTCTCCGCCCCGATGGGCAGAAGGCTGCCCACGAGCTTGGCGAACATGACGATAAAGACGATGGACAGGCTCACCGTAGCGGCGACAGCCACGGTCACATGGGCGTTGCCAAGGATCAGTCCGTCCAGCAGCAGCATCTTGAAGAAGTTCACCACCGCCAGGCTCAGACCGCACAGCAGGGCTACCCGCCACTCCTTCCAGATCACCCGCAGGGCATCCCGGGGCTCGATGTCCCCCAGGGACAAGCTGCGGATCACGGCGGTGGCGGACTGGGCACCGGAATTGCCGCCGGTACCCATGAGCATGGGGATGAAGGGCACCAGTCCCGCCACTGCCGCCAGCCGCGCCTCAAACTGGGTCAGGATCATACTGGTGAAGGTGGCCGAGAGCATCAGGAACATAAGCCAGGGGATCCGACTCTTCCAGATCTCCAGGGGATCAGAACGGGAATAGGGGGTGTCTGAGGGATTGATACCGGCCATCAGCTGGATATCCTCGGTGGCCTCCTGCTCCATAACGTCGATGACGTCGTCAACGGTGACGATGCCAACCAGGCGCCCCTCGGTATCCACCACAGGCATGGCCATCAGGTCGTAGTCCGAGAATTTCTCCGACACACTCTCCTGGTCCTCGGTGGTGGTGGCAAAGACCACGTTCCGGTCCATCAGCTCCTCAATGACCATATCGTCATTGTGCAGCAGCAGATCCTTGACCGTGACGATGCCCTCCAGCTTCCGGTCCGCGGAGATGACAAAGCAGACGTAAATGGTCTCCTTATCCTCGCCGATCCTGCGGATCCGTGCGATGGATTCCTTCACGTTCATATACTTTTTCAGGTCCACGAACTCCGCGGTCATGATGCTTCCGGCGGAGTTCTCCGGATAATGCAGATACTGGTTGATCAGGGCCCGGGTCTGGGGCGTGGCGGTACGCATGACACGCTTGACCACGTTGGCAGGCAGTTCTTCCATCATGTCCACCGCGTCGTCCACATACAGCTCCTCCACGATCCCGCCCAGCTCGGCATCGGAGATCGATTCGATGATGCGCTTCTGCTCCGGCGGCTCCAGGTTGGCAAAAACCTCCGCGGCCGTCTCCTTGGGCAAAAGCCGGAACACCCGCAGCATCCGCGCGGCGTCCAATTCAGAGAGGAACTCTGCCACGTCAAACTCGTTCATCTCCAGGAGCCTTGCCTTCAGGCCCTTGGCATCCTTGGCGTTCAGCAGAGCCGTCAGTTCGTCGTCCTGCTGCTCCTGCAGGGTATCATAGTCCAGCTGCTCCAGATCCTTTTTCTCTTCCACAGCATCACCCCCAGCGGATATCTCGTATTGGTGATTTTATCATGGACAACCCCGGAATACAAGCCAAGCCGGCAGAAAAATCCCCCGGCAAAACTTCGCCGGGGGATTGTCGCAGGTGGTTTGAGATTCTACCGCATGCCCTTGTCGTAGGGGATACCCTCCGCCTTAGGCGCTCTGGAATGCTGAGAGGTCAGCGCCAGAACGATCAGAGAGATGATGTAGGGCATCATGTTGTACACGGAGCCGGGAATATTCAGGCTTACCAGCCAATCAAAGCCGAAGTACACATTGCTGAGGGCCCGGAAGAAGCCGAAGAGCAGCGCCGCCAGGGCAATGCGGGTAGGCTTCCACTGCCCGAAGATCATAACTGCCAGGGCCAGGAAGCCGAAGCCGGCCACGCCGTTTTCAAATTTCCACACGGAGACGCC
>JAFSYF010000033.1 GCA_017443695.1 Butyrivibrio sp. | reverse complement strand
GAAGGAAGAACGCAAGAAGATTCTGAATGATGCCATTGACGCGGCAGAGGACGCGGCGGAGGAGATGGCTGCCGATGTCGTCGAAGAGATGATGGATGATATGTTCCCGGAGATCGGCGGCGAGGTGCAGATCATCGGCCTGGCGCAGTATGGCTATGAGCTGAAGCTGGATCTTAAGCTGGATGCCGATGACCAGGCGGATCTCTCGCCGATTTTCTACTCCTGGCGGCGGGATGACAGGACAGAGGTGGGCACGAAGGAGACCTATGTGGTGGGGAAGGAGGATCTGGGCCACAGCATCTCCATCACGGTACAGTCCGGCCGATGCCGTGGCGAATTATGGGACACCCTGGACGAATCACACAACGGCAGCGGCGTCATCGGCCCCTTCCAGTTCCAGTCAGGGCCCAACCCTTTCGAGCTGGACAGCGTCCTGGTGGTGGCGGATGACGGGACACCCACCTATACGGTGTCAATTCCGGGCGGAGATGGCTATGAGTACAGCTTCGACGGTGTGACCTGGTCCGGAGAGAACAAACAGACCGGCGTCGCCCCGGGCACTGAGGTCACGGGCTACATGCGTGTCAAAGCTACGCCATACATTGCGCAGAGTCCGGCTACCTCCGCCACGATCACCACGGAGGATATCCCGAAGGAGACCAAACTGCAAGACAATCCCGGCGAGGCCTCCAAGGCGGAGCAGGATTCTGCCAAGGCGCAGATCAAGGAGGAACAGAAGAAAGAGGCGCAACAGGCCAGGCAGGACGCGGCCACGGAGGCCAGACAGGCGACCCATGCGGCGAAAGCGGCCATCGATGCGCAGAAGCAGACGAAGGAAGAACTGAAACAGGCACTGGAGGCGGAGATCAGAGCCATTGAGGCAGAGAAGAAGGCTGCCGAAGCTGCTGCGGAGGAGCCTGCGCCAGAGGTGGAGGTGCAGACCGGGGCGGAGGAGACGGTGCTGGTTGATGCCGCAAACCCGGCGGCGCTGATGGAGCCGGAACAGACCATGGCGCTCATCGAAGACCGGGCCGGAGAGGCGGATCAGACACCGCGGAAGCGCGGCAACAAGCTCCTGTCCTTTCTGATTCCCGCTGTGGTGACCCTGCTCGTTCTGTTCGGTGGCTTTGCGCTGCTGATCCTGCGGAACCGGAACGGAGAGCAGGTTTAGTATTCTTCACTTCATATCTGTGATACAATAATACGATTATGCTTTTGAGCGAAAAACGATATAGGATGGATAACGGCAATGAGTGAAACGGGTCGGAACAGACGGGCCCTGAGCCTGTCGGAATACGGCATGTGGATGAACGAGCAGGCGTTTCCCGGAGAGGCCATCAATACCATAGGCTTCCGGGTGATGCTGCCGACACATAGTATGGAAACTGCAGAACGTGCTGCCCGGGAGGTTGTGGACCGGACGGCGCTGTTTCATGTGCGATGCACAGAGGAAGAGGGCGTCCCGTATCTGGTCTTTGACCCGGCGGTGCAGCCGGACTGGTCGCATATGGAGGAGATGCCCCGCGAGGAGGCGGAGGAGGTATGGGAACGGGAGCAGAAGAAGCACCTGCAGCCGGCTCATACCAGACTCATTCTGATGCCGCTTGCGGAGGGGGGATCCTGCCTGATCGCCCTGTTCCATCATCTGGTGATCGACGGACACAGCCTCTGCCAGGTGGGGCAGATGATCCTGGACCGGCTCATCGGCGCGGAGACGGATGTCCGGTATGACTGCTTTATTGAGGCAGAGCCTATGGCGCTGCCGGAGGAGGTGCAGAAGGCGGAGAAGGCATTCTGGATCAGCTATTTCTCGGATCTGAAGGCCGAGGCGTCCATTCTGCCCGGGACGCCGGAACACTGTGGCTGCATCGGCTACCAGGTGGATCTGCCACGGGAGTTCTCCGCGCGGATCGCCGCGTATGCCGGAGAGATCGGTGTCACGGAGTCCGCGGTGTTCAGTGCGGCTCTGTCCCTGTATCTGGCGCGTTGCGCGGGAACCGGTGATGCTGTCTTCCTGATGCCCCGGCTGAACAGAGACACGGCCGAATGGCGTGCCGCGGTGGGTTGCCGAACCCTGGTGGTGCCGGTCAGGAACCGCATCGAGGAGGAGATGACCTTTGCAGCGCTCTGCAGACTGTCTCTGGAGCAGGCCCGCACCGCTTCTGCACACAAGCAGTACGGCATGGGCAATATCCTCCGGGATCTGCATGAGAGCGGGATCGTGAGCGATGCCGGTCTGGCGGAGTATGCGCTGAACTATCACAGCGGCCATCCCACCGCTGATTTTCCCTACGATTTCGTCATCGGCAACGGCGGCGGGATGCACAACCACCTGACCATCAGCATCTCCCGGTTCGGGGAGGGGATACAGATCCGCTATGACGGCCGGGAGGGGATCTACACCCCGCTGTCCGTGCGCAGATGCCATGAGGCACTGATGCATATCCTGGAACAGGGGATGGCGGCGGAGGTTCCGGTGCGTGACATCGAGATCGTCGGGACAGAGGAGCGGGAGACGCTCCTGCAGATGCGCGGCAGGGAGGTTCCCGTACGCGCGGACGCTGCGATTCCGGATCTCTTCCGCGACGCGGTTGCGCAGTGGCCGGATCAGCCGGCGCTCTATGCGGGAGAGGTCGCCTACACCTTTAAAGAACTGGATGCGGTCTCCAACCGCATTGCCCACGGCCTTATGGCACGGGGCATCGGGGGCGGAGAGCCCGTCCTGTACAAGCTCCACAGGGACCATCGCCTGATTCCGGCGATGTTTGGGATCTCCAAGGCCGGGGCGGCCTTTGTCCCCGTCGATCCCGCCTATCCACAGGGGCGTATTGATTACATCCAGGAGAACAGCCATGCGGCCTGGATGATTGTGAACCATGAGATGATGGAGGAGCCGGCCCGGGAGGGGCTGACCCTGTTAGATGTGGACGAACTGCTGGCGACAGCGGATGACACCGATCCGGGACTGGCGATTATGCAGGAGCAACTGGCCTACTGCATCTATACTTCCGGCACCACCGGCAATCCCAAGGGCGTGATGCTGTCCCACAGGGGCATTGTCAACATCACCCATCCGGACAACAATCCCTTCAACCGGGACATCGTGGTGAACGGCAGCGGCCTGGTGGCCATGGGCTCCGTCTGCTTTGATATCTCATTGTTCGAGTTCTTCGTACCGCTGTTCAACGGCAAATTCATCGAATTCGCGCCGGAGGAGGCACTGGCAGATGCCAGGGCCATTGCGGCACTGATCCGTGCCCATGGCGCGGACATCCTGCATCTGACGCCCTCCCGGCTCTCGGCATATCTGCAGGAGGGTGATTTCTCGGCGGCGCTGTCCGGAGTTGAGGTGATTCTGGCGGCCGGCGAGGTGCTGCCGGGCCATCTGGTGGACCGGCTGAAGTCGGAGTACGGGATCCGCATTTACAACGGATACGGTCCCACGGAGACCACGATTGGTGCGACGATCACGGAGGCCGGCGACAATCTGACCATCGGTACCCCCATCGCCAATACGGGGATTGCGATCCTGGATGCCGCGGGCCGTCTGGTGCCCTTCGGTGTCAGAGGTGAGCTCTGCGTCTACGGAAACGGCGTGGGTCTGGGCTATAAGGGCAGACCCCAGGAGACGGCAGACAGGTTCGTGACCCGCTTCGGGCGTCCCATGTACCGGACCGGCGATCTGGGGAGATACCTGCCGGATGGCCGGATCGATTACGAGGGGCGTAACGATTTCCAGGTGAAGATCCGGGGACTCCGCATCGAGCTGTCGGAGATTGAGAACGGGATGCTGGCTTACGACGGGATCAATGCGGCGGTGGTGCAGGTGCGCCGTATCGCAGGCAGCGATCATCTGGTGGGCTTCTACACAGTCCAGGCCGGCGCATCCGTGGATCCTGCGGCGCTGAAGGAGGATCTCAAGCGCCATCTGACCCTGTATATGGTGCCGGATATCCTGAAGGAGCTGGAGACCATGCCCCAGACCCCGGGCGGCAAGACGGATCTGAAAGCGATCACCAATATCCCGGTGGAATACACCAGGACCTACAGGGCGCCGGTCAGCGACCTGCAGCGGGAGATCTGCGAGGCCTTTGCCACAGTGCTGAAGGAGGAGCGGGTCGGTCTCGACGACAACTATTTCGAGCTGGGCGGGGATTCCCTGCACACCGCGGGGCTGGTGGCGGAGATCGAGCGGCGTCTCCCCGGCGTGCGTGTCCATTATGAGGACATCTTCCGTTATCCGATTCCGGAGCAGCTGGCCCAGTTCCTGTACAGGGAGCAGAGCGGCGTCCAGACCGGGCAGGAGAACCCGCTGAAGGCGCTTGATTACACCGGCATCGATGCGCTTCTTTCGCAGAACACGGCAGATACCGGCGTGGAGCAGCATACACTGGGGAACATCCTGCTAACGGGTGCTGTGGGGTATCTCGGCATCCACATCCTGCTGGAGCTGCTGCGGCGGCCCCAGGACTGGACGAAGATCTACTGCCTGATCCGGCCGACAGCGAGACAGACCAGTTTGAAACGCCTCCGTTCCAGGCTGATGTATTTCGACGAAGGGGAAGCCATGGCGCTGATCGGAGACCGGATCATCGTCTGTGAGGGCGATATCACGAGTGAAGCCGTGTTCCCGGAGCCGCTGGAGATGTCCATTGATACCGTGATCAACTGCGCGGCGGATGTGTCCCATTTCGCTTATGACGATAAGCTGGAGCGTACCAACACCGGAGGCGTGCGCAATCTTCTGCATCTGTGCGCAGACTGGGACGCGTCTTTCATTCAGGTGTCCACCATCAGTGTGGGCGGCGTCTATCCGGAGGGTCATGTCCCCCTGTCCCTGAACGAGCAGGATTTCTGGATCGGTCAGGAGATCCGCAACCAGTATATTCTGTCCAAATATATGGCGGAGTATACGCTGCTGCGGGCGGCGGTGGATGACGGCATCCCGGTGAAGATCATGCGCGTGGGCAACCTGCAGGGACGGCTCTCCGACGGTGAGTTCCAGATCAACAAGAAATCCAATGCCTTCACCAGACAGCTCCTGTCCTACTGCAGGATCGGAGTCGTGCCGCGCAGTGTCTATGAGGCCAATGTCAATTTCGCGCCGGTGGATGAGGTGGCCAGGGTGATCGTCACACTGGCGATGCTGCCGGCACGCCATACCGTTTTCCATGTCTATCCGCCCCAGGGTGTGCCCTATGGCCGTCTGTTCCGGACACTGGCGGATCTGGGCTATCACACCAGGGTGGTGGAGGATGAGGAATTCGAGTCCCGGCTGGAGCTGCTGCGCGGAACCAAGGGTGGACAGGTATTGCTGGAGGGCATCCTGTTGGAGCGGCCGGACACCCACTACCGGGATACCGATGTGACCAATACCATGACGGAAGCGCTGCTGGAGGCGGAGGATGCGTCCTGGCGGACGATCACGGATGATTATCTGAACAGCTATCTGAGTGCGCTGGTGGATACGCAGCTTTTTATGGAAGAACTCAGGGATTATAAGGAGGGAATGTCATGAACCTGAATCTGCACTGGACACCGGGAGAAAACCCCGTGATTCCTCTGTGGGCGTTTGCCGTTTTTCTTTCCGCGCTGTTCGCGGAGATCCTTGCGGCGCAGACCCTGACCCCGAAGGTGAACAGGAACAGACTCATCCGGATCTGGGTGTACGTGACCATCGGCGCCTATCTCATCAATCTGTTCAGCTACTGGATCAACCTGTACAACGACTTCGTCCCGACGGTGGGACAGTGCGTCTACCTGTGTCTGGTGCTGATCCCGCTCTATGAGGGGACGGTGCCGGAGAAACTCTTCGTGGGCATGACGGCCTCCCTGATGTCCAATGTGGCCACCTTCATGTTCTGCGGCACTTCGGATACCTTCATCGGCGCGGAGCTCCATCTGTTTGATGACGGCAATCCCTATAACATCAGGAACATCGCGCTGTTTATCTGCATCAAGCTGGTGGTGTTCACGGTGCTGTATATCCTGTTCATCCGCTTCTTCCGGCACAGATTCGTCGAGATCCTGCGGATGTCCGAGGGCCAGATGCGGAGCTATCTGTATGCGCCCATCGCCTCCGTCCTCGGTTTCTATATCGTCAATCTGGTGACGAACAACGTCGGTATCCTGCCGGCCAACCCCTGGTTCCTGCCGCTGTACGGCACCATCTGCGTCATCTTCGTGATGGAGTACATCCAGACCTTCAACTCCATCATCTGGACGGCTCAGGCCAAGAAGATCGAGGCGGAGAAAGAAAGGATCGGCGCGGACTTAAAGGTTGCCACCCAGATCCAGGCGGATATGCT
>JAFSYF010000261.1 GCA_017443695.1 Butyrivibrio sp. | reverse complement strand
GCCGTCCAGCTCATGCGGATAGGCATGGCGCAGGCGCTCATCAATGCCGACCAGCTTCATCAGTTCGTCGGTCTTGGCATCAATATCCGCCCGGCTCTTGTAGCGTCCGGAGAGCTTGAGCGGCTCACGGATGACGTCCTCAACCGTCTGACGGGGATTGAGCGAAGACTACGGATCCTGGAAGACGATCTGCATCCGTTCGTTGATCTCATGCATCTCCTTCTTGCTTACGTGCGTGATGTCTTTCCCGTCGAGGAAGATCTGTCCGTCCGTGGATTCGAGCAAATGGATGATGGTTCGTCCGAGCGTCGACTTGCCGCAGCCGGATTCGCCCACGACACCCATGGTTTTGCCCTTCTCAATCTTGAAGGAGATGTCGTCGACCGCATGAAGCGTCCCCTTGGGGGTGTTGAAATACTTTTTCAGGTGCTTGACCTCAATCATGGGCGTTGACATTTCTTACACCTCCCTGGCTTTTTCAGCCGCAATTTCTGCCAGGCGGCAGCAGCGGCACAGATGTCCGTCTCCGATGTCGGTGAGCGGGATATGCTCCCCTTTGCATGCGTCCGTGGCGTATGGGCAGCGGGGATGGAATGCACAGCCCCTGGGCAGATCGGCTGGATTCGGCGGCAGACCGTCGATCGGGGAGAGCCGGTCCACATCGCTGTTCAGATCCGGCAGAGAACCGAACAGACCAATCGTGTACGGATACTGCGGATTGTGGAAGATCTGCTCCTTGGTACCGTACTCCATGATCTCACCGGCATAGACCACGGCGACGGTGTCGCAGACCTCTGCGACGATGCCAAGGTCATGGGTAATCATGATCATGGAGGTATTGAGCTTCTGTTTGAGATCATTGATCATATCGAGGACCTGTGCCTGAATGGTCACATCTAGAGCGGTAGTGGGCTCATCTGCCAGCAGCAGTGTCGGGCTGCAGGCAAGCGCCATGGCGATAACCACGCGCTGTTTCATGCCGCCGGAGAACTGATGCGGATACTCATAATACCGCTCACCGGGAATGCCGACCATCTCGAGCATTTCCTTGGCCTTTTCAACCGCCTGCGCACTGCTGCAGTGCTCATGCAGATGGACGACCTCAGCAATCTGCTCGCCGACCCGCATGATGGGATTCAATGCGGTCATGGGGTCCTGGAAGATCATGGAGATCTCCTTGCCGCGGATCTTCTGCATTTCCTCCTCGCGCAGAGACAGCAGATTCCGGCTCTCGAACTCGATTTCGCCGCTTGGCACCCGTGCCGGCGGCTCGGGCAGAATGCGCAGAATCGCCCGGGCAATGGAGGTTTTGCCTGCACCGGTTTCGCCGACCAGGCCGATGGTTTTGCCCTTTTCCAGATCAAAGGAGACGTTATTGACGGCGTGGATGACCTCACCCTCGGAGGTGTATTCCACGGTCAGGTTTTTTACGGAAAGCAGTGCCATAAACGTTCCTCCTCTCTCAGTTCTTCAGCTTGGGATCCATTGCATCGCGCAGACCGTCGCCCAGCATGTTGAGGCACAGAACGACCAGCATGATGGCCAGGCCCGGGAAAATGCAAAGGTGCGGGTACTTTGTCAGCATGGTCTTGCCCTCGGAGAGCATGGCGCCCCATTCCGGCGTCGGCGGCTGGACACCCAGTCCGATGTAGGACAGGGATGCTGCCTGCAGGATGGTATTGCCGATGCCCATCGTGACAGAGACGATGACCGGTGCGATGGAATTGGGCAGGATGTGACTTGTGATGACGCGGAACTTGGAGCAGTTGATCTTTTCAGCCGCTTCAATGTATTCCTGCTTGCGGACCGTCAGGATGGAACCGCGCAGGAGACGGACAGTCATCGGGATGCCGCCAATGGACAGCGCCAGGATGGTGTTGCCGATACCGGATCCCAGCGCAGCGGAGATGGCGATGGACAGGAGCATGCCCGGAATGGCCTGGATGATGTCCAGGATGCGCATGACGATATTATCTACCTTGCCGCCATAGTAACCGACGAGGGAGCCCAGCAGGACGCCGACAATGGTTGCTACCATGGTGGACATGAGGCCCAGCCAGAGCGATGCACGGGCGCCGTACATGATGCGGGAGAGAATGTCACGGCCCATGCCGTCACATCCAAACGGATGCGCGAGGCTCGGACCGGCATAACGGTCTGCCTTGCTGGTCTTGGCATAGTCATACGGGGTGATCCAGGGAGAGAGCAGCGCGATGGCAATCAGGATGAGCATGATGATCAGGCCGGCCATGGCGACCTTGTTCTTGCGGAGGCGGTGCATGACCTGTCCGAACTGGCCCTGGCGGCGGTTGCGGACACCGGCATGCCCTTTGCTAACAGCAGCACTTGTCATTTCTTCTTTCCCTTTCTGCCCTCATACTGGGCCTTGATGCGAGGATCGACGAAAGCATAGACGATATCAACCAGCAGCATGATCAGACTGAAAATCAGGCCGAGCACGAGCACGCCGCCCATGACGACGGGATAATCGCGCGAGGTGATGGCATCTGTCATGTACCGGCCGACGCCGGGGATGGCGAACACATTTTCAATGATGACCGTTCCGCCGAGCATCATGCCCATGCCGTTGCCGACGATGGTAATGATCGGGATGAGCGCATTGGGCAGCGCATGCTTGAAAAGCACGGTCCGCTCAGAGAGACCTTTGGCCTTTGCAGTGATGATGTAATCGGAACGGATGACCTCCAGCATGGAGGAACGGGTGTGACGGGCCTGCGATGCGATGCCGGCAAAAGAGTTGGCTACGCAGGGCAGGATAAATGAGGCGATGCCGTTGGCGACGCCTGATGTGGGCAGCCAGCCGAGGTTCACGGCAAAGATCAGGACCAGCATCAGGGCCAGCCAGAAGGCCGGAATGCTGACGCCCAGCAGGGCCAGGAACATGCAGATCCGGTCAGCAATGCCGTTATGATGGGTAGCTGCGACAATGCCGAGCGGTGTTCCGACGAACACCTGCAGCGCCATGCACAGCAGTGCGATGACCAAAGTGTACTGCATGCGCTCCATCAGGCCGGCAAAGACCGAGGTGCCGAACTTGTAGGAGGTGCCCAGATCGAACTGAATGAAGGTCTGATAGAGGTAACGTCCGAGACGGATGATATAGGGGTCATTGAGCCCCAGTTCCTCACGCTTGGCAGCCAGTTCCACCGCGGTGGCGCTGGGGCCCAGCAGGCTCTGTGCCGGATCACCCGGACAGATGTACATGATGGAGAAGATCAGAATGGCGATGCCCAGCATAACCGG
>JAFSYF010000260.1 GCA_017443695.1 Butyrivibrio sp. | reverse complement strand
GCCAGACCCGGACAGATTGAGCAGGAGTTTCTGTTCAATCCTGAGCCATGCACTCCGCTGCATAACTACAGACCGACACAGTGCTGAGGTCTGCATAACCGGGTGGATTCTGCATACCGGATGCATCCGCTGCAGCAGGTGTTTCCGATATGCCGTACCGGAGGCAGAAGACGCCGAGCTTGGCGCCGACCCAGGTGTGGTCCGAGGGGGTAAAGGCGCAGCCACTGTCGATCCATTCTGCAGTTATGCATCCGTCATCCGTTCCGCCGCATTTCACCGACAGATGCAGGACAGGAAACTGCTGGTTCGGTGCCAGCGCGTCCGTCAGGGCCGGGATCGGTGCGTTGCAGTCCGGGCTGTGGAAGTCCATCCGGAAGGTTACCATGCCCAACCGGTTTCCCGTGCCGCACCCCGGCAGTTCTGAAACCGGGCGCTCTGCGCGTATCCGCTCCTCCTTGCTCCGGTCTTCCCCCGTCGATTCCACAAGCAGCAGTACATCCCCCTCTGCGCGCCGCTCCACGCACAGCGCCGTGTACTGGGCACCGGTCATGATGACCCCGGCCCGGTCGCCGGTCTGCAGGCCTGCCAGATCCATGGTGAGATCCGCCGTGAATTCCGGGCAGATGAGCTTCTGGGTCAGGACATTGGCACTGCGCCACAGCGTGGGGTGCACATCCCCTGACGGATTGACCGCGTACAGACGTAAGCCGTCTCTCCCCGGGATCCTGTCACAGAAGTCCGCCTGGCGGTTACCCATCCACTGCCATTGGAGGCCGATTCGGCCGCCGATGAAGTCATCGGAGGCCCGGAGTCCCGTCTCCGGCTGCCCCGGTTCGCCCCCAGGTACGCCCTTCCCTTCTTTCACTGGAAACAGATCCTCCCCGCTCCATTCCACGACAGGCTCCCCGCAGGGTGCCTGATCCAGAACAGCCGTGCCGACCCGCGGCCAGTCATCCTCTCCCCATACCACCGGCTGCAGATGGCAGATCCGTCCGTACAGCCCGCGGTCCTGGAAATGGAGGAAGAAGCCTGCACCGGAGGGGGTCTCCACCCAGCCGCCCTGGTGCGGGCCGTTGATACAGGAGCTGCCCTGATGCAGGACGATCCTGGTCTCCCACTCCCCTGTGAGGGTCCTGCTGCGCAGAACCAGCTGCCAGCCGGGCTTCACACCCCCCGCCGGCGCCCAGATGTAATAATAACCGTTTCTCCGGTAGACCTTCGGTCCCTCGATGGTGAGAGCAGGCTGCACCGCCTCCTCCGGCGTGGCAGGCCCGGAGAGGGTCACAGGTTGATTGCCGTCGTAGATGAACTGATCCTCCGAGATGGCAGTCCGGCCATCCGGGGAGAGCTCGAACATCCCCAGGATGCTCTTAAAGCCGATGCGGGATTTCGCATAGGCGTGGATGATGTAGACACGGCCGTCCTCATCCCACAGCGGGCAGGGATCGATGAGGCCCTTGCCGGGCATCACACAGACCGGCGGCTCCCAGGCGCCCAGCGGGTCCTGCGTGCGCACCACATAGATCCCCTCATCCGGCATGCCGTAATAACTATAGAAATAACCGTCGTGATACCGGATCGAAGGCGCCCAGACGCCCTCGGAGTGGCGCGGGATAGCAAACCGGCCCTCCGGAATCACAGGCAGCGCGTAGTTCACCAGGGACCAGTGCACCAGGTCGTCACTCGTCAGGATCGGCAGCCCCGGCGTGTAGTTGAAGCTGGAGGCCGTCAGGTAGTAGGTATCCCCCACACGGATGACGTCCGGATCGCTGTAATCGGCGAACAGGATCGGGTTGCGGTAATTGGCCGTCCTCAGATGCCAGGTCCTGTTCCAGGTGGTCTGCCAGTCCGTAAAACAGCCGGTACACGCGCCATGGACATAGATGCCCACTGTGGCGCCGGTGAAGCGCTTCCCCTTCTGCAGGCCGCCGCTGGAGAGATATCCCACATCCCGGAGTTCACCCAACAGCACCTCCGGCCGGGACTCCGGATCCTCCCCGGCCATCCTGCCATAGAAACGACGCCCGGTATCCTCTGCCTCCATGCGGATCGTGATCTGTCCGGCAGCCCCGGTCCATCCCTGCTCTTTTGTCCACCGGATAAAACGGCTGCTGCGGATCCCATCCCCCACATACTCCTCCAGAAGGAAGCCGATCTGATCCTGCCGCCGGGCAATGCCGCATTTCACATAGCTGTTCTCATCGTAGTAATTGGTCAGGCCCAGATCCATGCCCTCCGCGAGCTCCGTCACCCGCAGGGTGACCTGTGCCTCAAAGACAAACTCCTGCTGCCGCTCCACGAGGATCCCGCGGCAGTCCATCTCGTTCAGATCCAGGCCGTTACCCGTCAGCTGCAACGTATCCTCCGGCGTCTGTTTTACAGCGGCCAGAGACAGCGGTCTCGGTGCGATCCATTCCCTGCCGCGCCAGGCCGGATAATAGGCATACAGCGGATCCATTCCCTCTGCCGCAGGCAGTGGCATGGGATTCTCATGAGAGGGTCTGCCGTCGCCGTTGACCAACGGCCATCCATCCTGTGTCCACTCCAGGGGATCAATGGCGCTCTCCCTGCCGATGGTGCCCTCCCCTATGCAGGAGCTGCGCAGGCACAAGTAGCACAGATACCATCGTCCATCCGGCAGCTCAATGGGGTTGCCGTGACCGCAGCACTGGAGCAGGTCCCCCGGGTCCCTCTGCTGTACAGCAGGTCCATAGGGGCTCTTCTCATAGGGGCCGCGGATGTTTCTCGAACGTGCGACACTGATGCGGTGTCCTCTGCCGGTACCACCCTCCGCTGCGAAGATATAGTAGTACCCATCCTTGTGGATGAGATGCGGTCCCTCCGTCTTGATCCGGCAGTCCCCCTCCCAGATCGTCTCCGGTTCCGTCAATGGTGCCGTCAGATCCTCATTCAGCTCCAGCAGACGTACGCCCGGATTCAGCAGCATATAATGCCGGCCGTCCGAATCATGGAACAGCGCCGGATCAATGCCCTTGACATCAATCCAGACGGGATCCGAATAGGGGCCCTCCGGCCGCTCCGATGAGACAATGGCCTGGATATGTGTCTTTTCATCCGTATCGTTGCCCCGGAGTGTCACGGTGATATAGAAGCGTCTGCCGTCATAGGAGATGTCCGGCGCCCAGTATCCACGGCCGCCCTCCTTGTCCGCCAGGCGGCATGCCGTCTCATCCATGATGGCATATCCCACCGTCGTCCAGTGCACCAGATCTCTGGAATGGGAGATGGGTACGCAGGGGAAAAAAGCAAAGCTGGAATTGACCATATAGTAGTCCTCTCCCACACGGATCCAGGAGGGATCCGGATAGAAGCCTCTGCGTACCGGATTGTGATATACCGCGGTTTCCATCATCACGCAACCTCTCCTTCCACCGTAAGCACCTCTCCCGGCTGGTGCGGGAAGCTGCGGCCATCAGACAGGCGCAGGGTTCCCTCGTGATCTGCTTTGATCCGCGCCGTGTAGCGGCCCGCCTTCCATTCCATATCCACGGTGTAGCCGCCCCGGGCACGCAGGCCGCGGATACTGCCCTCCGGCCAGGCCTCCGGCAGCGCCGGCAGGATCCGCAGAAAGCCCTCATGGCTCTGCAGCAGCAGCTCCGCGATGCCGGCGATGCTGCCGAAGTTCCCGTCGATCTGGAAGGGCGGATGGTTGTCAAATAGATTGGGCAGCGTAGAGCGGGTGAGGAGCAGGCGGATATTGTCCCATGCCTGCGCGCTGTCCCGGAGTCTCGCCCACATACAGATGATCCAGGCACGGCTCCAGCCGGTATGTCCGCCCCCATGGGACAGGCGTCTCTCCAGCGTGCCTCTGGCCGCCGTCATGGCCTCCGGTGTCTCCCCCGTGATCTGTGTTCCCGGGTAAAGGGCGAAGAGGTGGGAGATATGGCGGTGTCCCGGATCCTCCTCCGTATAGGGCCGCAGCCACTCCTGGATGAGGGGCTTCCCCTCTGTCTCCCGGATGACCACCGGGCGCAGTCCCTCCCGCAGTGCAGCGTAATCATCGGTATTCCGGCCAAGGGCGCTGCCGCATTCGCAGAGGGCCGTCAGCAGCTCATCCAGGATCTGGTGATCCATGGCCGCGGCATCCGTCAGGGTACCGTGGACGCCATCCGCCGTGATATAGGTGTTCTCCGGCGATACCGAAGGGCTGATGCGCCATGTCCCGTCCGCCTGCCGCTGCATGGTCTGTACAAAGAACCGCGCAGCCTCCTCCATCAGCGGATAATGCTTCTCCAGGAATGCCTGATCTCCGGTGAAGCGCCAGTGCTCAGCGATGTGGAGGCACAGCCAGGCAGCCCCCATGGACCAGTAGGTCGAACCGCCATAGATGTCCTGCGGCGCACAGTCGCCCCAGATGTCCGTGTTGTGGTGGGCGACGAAGCCCTCCACGCCGTACATCCGCCTCGCCACCTCCCGGCCATGGGGCAGCATCCGCCACAGATGGTCGAAGAGCGGCTCATGGAGCTCAGAGAGATTCAGCACCTCCGCAGGCCAGTAATTCATCTGTGTATTGATGTTGATGGTAAACTTGCTGTCCCAGGGCGGCAGGAAATCCTTACACCAGATCCCCTGGAGATTGGCCGGCAGACTCCCCGGCCGGGAGCTGGCAGCAAGAAGATAGCGGCCATAGGCGAAATAGAGATTGATGAGTCCGGGATCCTCCCCGCCTGCAGCGAAACGGGCCAGCCGCTCATCTGTGGGCAATGCCTCGCAGACGGGATCCTCCGGCAGGGACAGACTGCAGCGCGACATAATGGCCTGCATGTCCTGTTCGTGCGCCGCCCGCAGGTCCTCCACCTTCTTCCCACAGGCTTCGTCCAGCCACTGCCGCACCTGGGCCTCCGGGTTCTCATAGCGGAAGGAGGTCGCCGCAGCGAGGTAGATCGTACAGCGTGACGGGGCCAGGATCGTTCCGCCGAGCACCCGGACCTCCTCCCCCGGCGCCGGGATCACCCGGCACATGGCCACATAGTCGACACCGCCGTCCCCGGTGGTGCCGGAGAGGAGGATCGTCTGCGCATCCACCCGCTCCTGCCTGTTCACATAGGAGCCGCGCCGCAGCAGTACACGGCAGGGTTCTCCCTCATAGGTCGATACCAGCACCTGTCCCGGACAGGAGATGAAGGTCTCCCGCTGATACCGGCGCCCCGCTCTCTCGTAGCGCACCCGGTGAATGCCGGTATCCAGCGTCAGCTCCCGGCAATACGCCGTCACCGGCAGCTCCAACGGTGCCATATCCCGGTCCCCCATCCAGCGCATTCCATGGATATTCTGCAGCGGGATTCCGCTCTCCTGCTGGAGGATCAGTTCGCACAGCGGTTCATAGTGGCGCTCTGTGTCCGGCGTCGCGGCAAGTGCCATATCTGCCAGCTGCTGCGCCTCCTCGATGCGATCCTCGGAGAGGAGTGCTCTGATCCGCGGCAGCTCCCGCAGCGCATCCTGGTTCACCCGGTCGACGAAACCGCCGTACCAAACGCTGTCCTCGTTCAGCATCATCCGCTCAATGGCTGTCCCGCCGTAGATCATCGCACCCAGTGTCCCGTTGCCCAACGGCAGCGCCTCATTCCAGTTCGCCGCCGGACGGCTGTACCACAATCTGTCCATTTTTCCCCTCCGCATCATAGAGAACTCCCACTGTAGATTCCCGTACGTCCCTATCATAGAAGACGCGGGCGCATCTGTCCACCGGCAGATTGCCCGCGCAGTTCCATTCTGTTACTTATTTTGCCTCATAGGCATCGAAGATCTTCTGATAGATCTCTATGGCCCGCTGTATATTCATCGCATCCAGCGTGGTATAAAGTGTATCAATGGCATCCGCGCCCTTCTCGCCGATCACAACCTGCAGGAAGGTCTCAGCAACCGCCGTGTTCACATCATTCATGATACGCGTGTACTCCTCCGCATCCTCTCCCGTTACGGTGATCGAAGGAATGAGGATGTCCTTATCCGCGCCCCAGTTTCTGTCCAGTGCCTCCTGCGCCTCTGCGCCGACACAGTCGATGCTCATCCATGCATCCAGAGACATCACCTTCGGGAATCCGCCGCGGGTCGGGATGCAATACTCCTGCACCTTGTCGGAATTCAGCGTTGCATCATCGTTGGTCACCTTATCCAACCACTGGGGCTTGCCGTCTGCCCCATATTCAAAGCTCTCTCCCTCGACGCCCCAGTTCATCAGGATCTGGCCCTCCGGAGAGTACATATAATCAAACAGCTCCAGGATCTTGTCGATGGACCCGTCCTTCTCCGCCGCCTTGGTGATCACGGTCAATTCCGCCGGCGCGCACCAGTTCTTAAGATTGGTCGCTACCGTCAGATGCTTGGAGGGATTATACTGGTAGGACAGTCTCTCCAGACCCGTCAGCTTCACATCGGACGGATTCGCCGCGGATGTCGCCAGGATTGCGTTATAGCTGGGGAAACGGTTGGTATTGCTGTGGAAGAAGCCCAATCTGTCGCTCGTCACCTTCGCATTGATATCATCCTGTACATTCGTTGTGAACTCCGGATCAATCAGCCCCTCCGCATACCACTGCGCCATTGTCGTGGTGAAATCACGGAAGTTCGCGCCGTCATTCACCTCTGTCCAGAAATTCACCTTGCCGGTTTCCGGATCCAGCTGCATCGTGTTATAGATCAGCCCCCAGGCTGCGCCGAGCTCCTTGATCAGATTCAGGGAGTTACGGTCGGACATCGGTATCTCGTCGGTCGGGTCTCCGTTTCCATTGGCATCCTGCTCCTTGAATGCCAGCAGTGCGGTATGCAGCTCGTCAACTGTCGTCGGAATCTCCAACCCCACGCGTTTGAGCCAGTCCTCGCGGATCGTATATCCGGAATATGCGTTGCGCTGGGCAGATTCCTCCACATGGGCAAATCCGGAGATGGTTCCATCCGCCTGTGTCAATGCCTTGCGCATCAGGTCATTGTTCTCCACAATGTCCAGATAATGCGGCACCTTGGCGCTGTACGCCGGATTACTCGTGATCGGCACCACCAGACCATCCGCCACAGCCTGATCCAATCCCCCGGAATATTTGGACCAATCCCAGAAGATGACATCCGGCCAGTCACCGGCAATCGTCAGATTGACCACATTATCATAATTGTCCGCAGAGCTGACATCCACAAACTGGATATCCACATTCAGCCTCGACTCCAGTTCCCTGACCCACAACGCGTCATACCAGTTATCAAGACCGGAGACATCATAGGAATCATGCAGCCAGGTGATCACAGTAGGTGCGCCGTCCTGGGCCGCATTTGCTGCCTCCGCCGCAGCCGGCTGGGCCGCGTCCGACGACTCCTTCGATATCTGTGCTGTCTGCGCCGCTGTTTCGGCACCGCCTGCGCTCCCACAGCCGGATAATAACAGACTACCCGCCATAACTGCAGAAACCAGAACCTTGCTCTTTCTTTTCATAACTTCCTCCTTTATTACATTAATTTTGTACCGCATAAAAGCGGCAGGTTACATAAATGCCCTTCCGGGAAATCATTTTATCCTTAGCCCTTGACAGCGCCCACCATCACGCCCTTGGTGAAATACTTCTGAATAAACGGATAAACGATCAGAATCGGAATTGTGGATACCATGATGACACAGTATTTCAGCAGCATGTTATTCAGCTCCGTCTGGAGATCCTGTCCCCCCGTCACCTCTATGTTCTCCCCCTGAATCAGTATCGAGCGCAGGACGATCTGGAGCGGCCGGTACTCCGGATTACGGATGTAGAGCAGCGCGCTCGTCCACTCATTCCAGTGTCCTACCGCGTAGAACAGCGCCACTGCCGCGATGGACGGCTGGATGATCGGTACCAGGATCTGGAAAAGAATGCGGAGCTTGCCGGCGCCATCCAGTGACGCAGATTCCTCCAGCTCATCCGGGATGCTGTAGAACGCTGTCCGCAGGATGATGGCATTATAGGTGCTGATCAGGCCGGGAATGATCAATGACCAGAGACTGTCATAGAGTCCCACCGCCTTGACGACCAGGAAGGTCGGAATCATGCCGCCGGAGAAATACATGGTAAAGACGGCCAGAATTGTAATGAGCTTATGCCACATCATGTTTTTTCTGGAGAGGACAAAGGCGAACAGAATCGTAAACAGCATATTCAACGATGTTCCGACGATAACCTCAAACAGCGTGACGGCATACGCCTTCCAGATCGCTTTATAGCCCAGCACCGTCTCATACCCGTGCAGCGTGATGCCCAGCGGCGCCAGCAGTACCCCCCGGTGCTGTGTCAGCTGCATCGGATCTGACAGGGAGCAGCAGGCCACATACCACAACGGATACAGCGTAATGAGGCAGATCAGGATCATCAGGACCGTGTTGCCGATATCAAAAAACCTGCTGCCGACAGAGGATCGGCCATAGCTCCAGGTCTTTGTCTTCACATTTGTCATTGCAGATGGCCTCCTTACCACAGAGAGATATCACTGACCTTACGGCTGATCCGGTTGAAGAGGATCAGGATCAGTACGTTGATGACATTATTGAACAAATCCACGGCGGCACTGTAGCTGTAATTCCCGCCCAACATACCGTATCTGTATACAAAGCTGCTCATCACATCCGCTGTCTCCAGTACCGCATCGTTATATAGCAGGATGATTTTCTCATATCCGACGCTCATGATCCGGCCGATACGCATCAGCATCATAATGATGATTGTCGGCGTAATGGCAGGAATCGTCACGTGCAGAACCCGCTGGAATCTGTTGCAGCCGTCAATTGCCGCCGCATCCAGCAGCTCTGCTGACACCGCAGACAGCGCAGCCAGATAGACGATCGAGTTGAACCCGAGCTCCTGCCACAGATCAGAGATGACATAGATCCAGGGGAAATACGCGGGCTTTGTCGCAAAAGAGATTGCCTCCAATCCCAGGAACTCCCTGAGCTGATTCAACAGGCCGTTGTAGGAGATAATATTCAGCACGATGGAGCAGGCAACCACCATGGAGATGAAATGCGGCATATAGGAGACCGTCTGTACCGTCCGCTTGAAAATCGGATGCCGGATCTCATTGACCAACAGGGCGAACAGAATCGGAGTCAGACCACCGATCACAAGATTCAGCAGGTTGATGGTCAGCGTATTACGCACCAGCCGGGGCAGATAAAAACTGGAGAAGAACTCCTTAAACCACTTGAGTCCCACCCATTCACTGCCGGCAAGACCCAGCGCCGCACGATAATTCTTAAATGCGATCACGATCCCGCCCATGGGTGCGTAGCGGAAAACAACATAATACAGCAGGCAGAAAAATGCGATGCCGTAGATGGCCTTGTTCCGTTTCCAGTCCTTGTACAGGCGTGCCCGGAAGGATTCTCCCTGAATCAGTTTCTGTTCACTTGCTTTCATCTGATGCTCCTCTGTGGAATACACTAAGCAGAATACGTTTAGACTGTTCTTGTTGTTTTATAGCGTAACGTTTCGTTTTCAATAGGGTAACACCACTTATCCACGCCTGTCAAGGCATTCGCATGCTTTCATTCATGAAATAACAGACAAAAATATGGGATGAAAATTGTCAGAAAAGACAAAACGTTTCGCTCTCTATGTCCTTCTCTTTCAGCAGGGCCGGATGGACCGCCCTCTGAACAGCCATGCATTCATTGTGCGCAGCTGCGGCAGGTATTCCTCTCCCCGGATCGCGGCTCTCGCGCTGGCGCAGGCCAGTTCTCCTGCCGCCCGGGCCAGCTCCTCCTTGGGCTGGACCGCCGAAGTAATCTCCGCCAGATCGAAATCCGGTACGCCGTCTATACTGGCCAGAGAAACATCCTCCGGTATACGGATGTTCTCCTCCCTGAACAGTCTGAGCACGTATCGCAGCCGGCTCTCCGATCCGGTCAGAACCGCCGTCACCTCATGCTGCCTGATCCGTGCAAGCAGTTGCTCCCGCACCTCCCCGGCGTTTTGATGATCCATAAAAAAACACAGGGAAGGATCCGGTTCAAAGCCCCGCTGGAGGCATGCGTCACGATACCCCTCATGCCGCCTGCTTACCGTATAATTATTCCGTTCGTCAAATACAGCAGCAATCCGGCGATGACCCGCATTCAGCAGCTCATCCGTCAGCATCCTGCAGGCGCCGACATTATCAATCACAACCGCGCTGACCCTGCCGGCCAGCTCCACAATGTTCTTGTCGATCAATGTGACGGGAATGCCAGCTTCCAGTACTTCTTTCAGATGTATGCCATCCTCATTCATCGGCATATTGATTAACCCGTCGATTCCCTTCTGCATCAGAAAACGGGTCGCCTCCCGCTCCTCCTCCTGGCGCTGCGGTGCGCTGCCGCTATGCAGGCAGCAGAGGGACATCCCCCACCCCTCCGCGCGGACAGCCGCCTGTACATGATTCACCATCGACATCATGAAGGAGTTGGTCAGAGAGGGGATCAGCATTCCGATATAACCGCTGTGTTTGGTTTTCAGACTCCGGGCCGCTTCGTTGACAGTGTAATCCAGCTCGGCAACCGCCTGATCAATCAGCGCACGATTCTTCTCAAGGACATTGCCCCCGTTCAGATACTTGGAGATCGTTGCCAGACTCAGCCCGGTCTGTCTGGAGATATCCTTGATCGTTGCTGCCATATCGCGCCTCCTGCTGCCTGTGGTCGTAGATCGGGATTGCAGTGAAACAGCATCATTATGAACATTTTTTTTATTTTTGTCAATAATAAACCAGGAGAGCATGAAACGTTTCGCTCTCCTGATCAGATCCCAGTGTAACTTTATCGATCAGCGGTACATCGGTCCGTAGGCCGCACAGGCACGGAAGTCGGCGCCCTCCGGGTCCGAGCCGAAGGCATTCCAGGCCGCGGGACGGAAGATCTCCGCAGCGGGGACATTATGCATACAGACAGGAATCCGCAGCATGGCCGCCATTGTCAGAATGTCCGCCCCGATATGGCCATAGCTGATTGCGCCATGATTCGCGCCCCAGTGATTCATCACGTCGTAGGCTGAGCAGAACGGACTGCCGGGTACATGATCCACCCGCGGCGCAAACCAGGTGCAGGGCCAGGTGTAATCCGTCCGCTTATACAGCGTGTCAGAGACCTCCTCCGGCAGATGCACCGTCCAGCCCTCCACGAGCTGCAGAACCGGCCCCAGTCCCTTGACCAGATTCAACCGCAGCATCGTCATCGGCATCTCCGCACGGGTTGTATACCGGCAGGAATAACCACCGCCGCGGAAGTACCCGTTGTCTGCCGGACACCACTCCACCCGGCGCATCACCGCCTCGATGTCCTCCTGTGTGTATTCGTACCAGGGCTTCATGACAGCCTGCCCCTGCGCATCCCGTACCTCACCATTGGCATCCAGCGTACAGGCTCCCGAATTGATCAGATGGATGAAGCCGTCCGCCTCTGCGGCATGCCCCTCAATCTCATACCCTGTCACCCGCCGAACTGTATCACCGCTCCAATAGGTTCTCACATCCGCAAACATCTGGGACCGGTTCGTCAACAGCTTCATGAAGAGCATCCCCAGCCCGTTCAGGACATCATTCTCCGTAGCGAAGATATAGGGTTCTCTGGCGCCAGTCCAGTCGAAGGGCGAGTTCAACAGCGACTCCGGATAATCACAATTCGGATAGAAATCCGTCCACTGGCGCTGTCCCTGGAAGCCTCCCGCAATGGCATTGTGTCCGCGGGCCTCCTCCTTTTCATACGCTTTCCCCTCATATTGTTCCTTCGGCAGATGGTGATTCCCGTTCAGGAGATCCATGATGATACATAACATCTTTACCGTAAACTCCCAGTCCCGGTCCTTTTGCTCCCTACTCTTCTGGATAAACGCCGGGTTCTTGTCGAAGCCCTCTCTGCAATACTGCTTCGTCCACGCCATCGCCCGATCTACCATCTCCTGGTCATAGATGCCTTCCTCCATACGGCGGATGATTTCCACCTCGTCTACCGATTCGACACGCATCCCCAGGTATTCCTCAATAAACTCCGGATTGATGATGGAGCCCCCGATGCCCATACACATCGATCCGATCTGAAGGTAGGACTTGTCCCGCATGGTGGCCACCGCCACTGCCGCGCGACCAAAACGCAGGAGCTTCTCCCGTACATCATCCGGAATGCGCATGTCATCCGCTTCCACCACCTCATGGCCATAGATCCCGAATGCCGGCAGGCCCTTCTGCGCATGTGTCGCAAGTACGCTCGCCAGATACACCGCTCCAGGCCGCTCTGTGGCATTCATACCCCAGACAGCCTTGATGGTCAGCGGATTCATATCCATCGTCTCTGCGCCGTAGCACCAGCAGGGTGTAACGGAGAGGGTGATGGCAACGTTCTCCCTGCGTAACTTGGTCTCACAGGCTGCCGCCTCCGCTACGCAGCCGATGGTGGTGTCTGCTATGACCACCCGTACCGGATCCAAATTGGAATAGCGCAGGTTCTCTTCAAACAGCGCCTTGGCAGCCCGCGCCATTCCCATGGTCTGCTCCTCCAGAGACTGCCGTACACCCAGAGGGCCCTGCCGCCCATCAATGATCGGCCGGATTCCGATGGCGGGATAATCTCCGATATATCTGTTCTGTGCCATATAGACCTCCTCCGTTTATAACACCACACCCTTCTGCAACATGATGTTGGCATACAGCGCCGTCTCGCCCGTGGCGACGATGGCGTAGGCCTTCCTCGCCTCCTCATAGAAGCGGAAGCGCTCGATCTGGCCGATGGCCGCCTGCCCGCGGGGGTCATGCTTCGCCACCAGCCGCTCATACTCCGCCCAGATCGGTGTCTCCACCGGGTCTCCGGGCATGACCTCCATCAGGTTCACCGGATGCTCCACATAGGTGTCCAGCGGGAACACCTGCAGGATCGCTTCAAGCAGCTCGGGCACGCCGTGGCCGTCCGCCCGGACGACCCTGCATTCCTTGCCAACGCTCTGGGACGGGAAATTGCCGTCCACGATCACGATACGGTCGCTGTGCCCCATTTCACACAGCACCTTCAACAGCTCAGGCGAAAGAATCGCCGGTACTCCTTTTAACATCTGTTCAGGCCTCCTCGTCCCAAAGCTCATGCCAGTCGGTTGCGCCGGGCCAGAGGAAGACCTGGCCCTTGATCAGGCGGCAGTTCCGGTCCTCGGCCGCGATGGCCGTCATCTCCTTCTCCGTCAGCGGGTCGTCGAAGGCCGCCCGGAGGTTGGCTGTGTACTGCGGCTCCTTCACGGAGAAGGGGATCGGGATCTGGCCGCGCTGCACCGCCCATTTGAGGCAGGTGACCGCCGGGTGATCCCCATGGGCCTCCGCCGCCTGCCGGACCGCCGGCAGCTCAGCATCCACCACATCCTCCGCCGTGCGGTCGCGCTCCGGCCGGGAGGGGGAGCCGATGGGACAGAAGCCGATGGGCAGGATGTCCCGCTCCATGCAGTAATCAAACAGCGCCTGCTGCTGGAATGAAGGATGCAGCTCCATCTCGATGGCGGCGGGCTTGATCCGGCACTGCGGCAGCACGGCCTCCAGCTTGCGGATCGTCATGTTGGACATGGCGATGTGGCGCACGAGACCTGCATCCACCAGGGCCTCGCACTGCCGCCAGGTGTCCGTGAACTCCTCTGTGGAGAAGGGCTTGGAATCCGGGTTCCTGGAGTCGCCGTCGCAGCCCGGTGCGTGATAATTCGGGAAGGGCCAGTGGACGAAATACAGATCCAGGTAGTCCAGCTGCAGATCAGCCAGGCTCTGCCTGCAGGAGGCCTCCACGGCGCGGTGCTGGTCGTTCCAGACCTTGGAGTTCACGAAGAGCTCCTCCCGGGAGACGATGCCCTCTGTCAGGACGCGGTGCAGCACCTCCCCGATCTGGTGCTCATTCATGTATACAGCAGCGCAGTCGATGAGGCGGTAGCCTGTCCGGATCGCACCGTAGAGGGCATTGGAGACCTCCTCCGCGCCATATTTGTCCGATCCGAAGGTGCCGATGCCGATGGCAGGGATCGTTGTGCCGTCATAGAGGCGCCGGAGCGGCACCCGGGCGGCGAGTGATGCATTGCTCATACTTTGATCCTCCCTCAATCAGGAAACACCACAGCGACCTTGCCGCAGTGGCCCCCGGCCATCAGTGCGTAGGCCTCGCCTGCCTGCTCGATGGGGAACTCATCGGTCACCAGGTCCTCCGGGTGGATATTCCAGCGTACCAGGTGTTCCACCAGGTCCTCCATCTTCCACAGGGAGGTCACCCAGGAGCCGTAGATCGTCTTGGTGGTGTGCATGATGTCGGGACTGGGGTTTAAGGTGACGCTGTGTCCCTCTCCGACGAAGGCGATCTTGCCGTAATCCCTCGTGCCGCGCACCGCGGTCTGCCGGCCCTCGTCCGCCGCGCTGCAGTCAATGGCCTTCTCGCAGCCGTGACCGCCGGTGACGGCGAAGATGTCCTCGATCACATGGTCGCTGGGCTTGAAGACATAGTCCACCAGGCCCTTGTCCTGCGCCAGCTTGATCCGGTAGTCGTTCATCTCCACGCCGATGAGCTTGTCGGCGCCCATGGCCTTGGCCAGCATCAGCGTCGCCAGGCCCACCGGTCCCAGACCTACCACCAGTACTGCGTCGTTTCCGCTGATCCCGATCTTCTCCAGTGCCTCATAGGCGGTGCCGAAGCCGCAGGCCACCTGTGCGCCGTCCTTGAAGGTCAGCTCGTCCGGCAGCGCCACCAGGTCCTTCTCATCGCAGAGGATATAGGGCGCCATGCCGCCGTTGCGCTGCCAGCCGTATGCCGCGCGATGCGGGCTCTTGCAGGAGATGTAGTTGCCCTTGCGGCAGTCATAGCAGACGCCGCAGCCGGAGATGTGGTAGACGATGACACGGTCGCCCTTCTTGAACCGTTTGAGACTCTCTCCCTCCTCAACGATCTCACCACAGGGTTCATGGCCGGCCACCATGCCGGGGGTATAGCCCTCGGGGCCCTTGCCCAGATGCTCTCTGTAGATGCAGCGGATGTCCGAGCCGCAGATGGTCGTGGCTCTGGTCTTAACCAGGACCTGACCGTAGCCGGGTGTCGGCACCTCAAAGTCCTTCAGCTCCACCGTGCTGTTTCCCGGCAGGATCGCGCCCTTCATTAACATTTTCGTTGCCATTGTCTGTATCCTCCTCTATGTGAGATCACGGATTGTTTTATGCTTTTATCTTATGCGCCGGAAGCTTCGTCGAACAGACTGTCATCTGTCAAGAACTTGACTTTTTTGTCGCATAAGCGCAGATTAGAAAAAAGGTGTTTTCCCCCTGCGAAAGGAGCGGCGGATGCAGACACGCTACGATGACCTGGACCTGCAGTTCACCATTGACGGTGTGCATTTCCAGGTTCTGAACATGGTTTTCGAGCAGTTCGAGCGGATGATCCCCCTGCACAGCCACAGCAAGTACTGCTATGAGCTGCACTACATCCCCTACGGGGAAGGGACGGTGACACTGCAGGGGATGTCCCACGCGCTCTCCGCCGGGATGCTCTATGTCACGGGGCCTCACGTCGAGCACGAACAGCACACCAGTGATGCCGCGCCCATGGCCGAGTACTGCGTCTTCCTACGCGCCGTGCGGGAACGGGGGGCGCGCCGCAGCACCTCCTCCATCGCCGCACGCTTTCTTGAGACCACCTGCTGGATTGGGACGGACAGGCAGAATCTCCATCCGCTGTTCCAGCAGCTCTTTCAGGAGCTGCATACGCGGGATCCCGGTTTCCATACCGTGACCATCGCACTGCTGGAGCAGCTCATTGTCCTGATGACCCGGAACTACGCGGATCCCCTCGTCCACGGGAGCGCCGCGGCCCCGCAGCCGGTTCCCGTGACGCAGAAATCGATCCTGATCGATGAGTGTTTCCTCTACGAATACGCCACACTGACATTGCCCGTCCTCGCGTAGCGTCTCTCCCTCTCCGTCCGGCAGACCCAGCGTCTGCTGTCGGAGCAGTACGACCGGACCTTCCAGCAGAAGCGGACGGAGGCCCGGATGCATGCGGCCGCCACCTTCCTGACGACAACCGGGATGACCATCGCGGAGATCGCGGAGCGGGTCGGCTATTCCTCCCCGGAACATTTCGCCAACGCGTTCCGGAAGGCCTATCATGAGAGTCCCGGCTCTTTCAGACAGCACCAAAAGAAACAGTAAAAAGGAGGTTTCAAAATGGCAACGGATAGAACGATCCATATCGGGAAGTACTACGGCAGTCTCGCGACGATGCGCGCGCGGTTTGACCGCCGGGCCAGGCAGGACGCCTTCACCGGTTCAGATGCAGCGAGCTTCGAGCAGTGGCGCCGGCAGAGCCGGGAGACCCTGACAAAGCTCCTGGGCCTGGACCGGATGGAGCGCTGTGCCCACGAGGCGGTGATTGATGAGACCGTGGAACTGGCGGACGGGATCCGGCGGGAGCATCTGATCCTGCAGGTGGAGCCCGGGATCCATATGACCGCGTATCTGCTGATCCCCCGGGAGGTGGATCCTGAGCGCAGGGTGATGCTGGCTCTACCCGGCCACATGGGCGCAGGCAAGTACAGCGTCGCTGGCTGCAAGGAGATCCCCGCGGTGGCGGATGCCATAGCCCGTTTCAATTATGATTACGGCTGGCGGATGGCCAGGAAGGGCTATGTGACGGTGTGTCCCGACTGCAGGGGATTCGGTGAGCGCCGGGATGAGGCCCTGCAGTCGGACGAGGAAGCCGCGTTCATGGGCTGCACCTGCTTCCACCTCTCCCATATGGCGGAGGGGCTGGGGGAGACAGTATGCGGAATGAACGCCTGGGATGAGATACGGCTCATCGATTACCTGGAGGAGAGGGGCGCCGCCGAGGGGTGGCACACCGGCCGCTATGGATGTCTCGGCTTCTCCGGCGGTGGGATGCAGACCCTGTGGCTGGCTGCCATGGATGAGCGGGTGGATCATGTGCTCATCAGCGGCTATCTCTACGGGTACCGGGATTCCCTGCTGGTTCTGAACGGCAACTGCAGCTGCAACTATGTTCCCGGGCTCTGGACACACTTCGATATGGGGGATATTGCCTCCCTCATCGCCCCGGGCAGGCTGTTCATCCAATCCTGCAGGGACGACGATCTCAACGGCCCCAGAGGACTGGTCAACGTGGAGGAGCAGATGGTGATCATCCGGAACGCCTACCGTCTGTTGGATGCCGAGGAAAGGGTGACCCATGATATCCGGCCCGGCGGGCACTGTTTCCACCCGGAGCTGCTGGAGACCTTTGCGTAGAGATTGAAAAACGGATTTAGTTCTACTATAATGTGTCCAAGGTTCGTTTTTGCATAAAATAATGAAAAGGAGATTTTTCCCATGGCAAAAGAGAAGGTGATACTGGCATACTCCGGCGGCCTGGATACGACCGCCATCATCCCGTGGCTGAAGGAGAACTATGACTATGAGGTCATCTGCGTCTGTATCGACTGCGGGCAGGGCGAGGAGCTGGATGGGCTTGAGGAGCGCGCCACCTCCTGCGGTGCGTCGAAGCTCTACATCCTCGATGTGACGGATGAGTTCTGCGACGAGTATATCGTTCCCTGTGTGATGGCCCATGCGGTCTATGAGAACAAGTATCTGCTGGGCACTTCCATGGCCCGTCCGCTGATCGCCAAGAAGCTGGTGGAGATCGCCCGGAAGGAGAACGCCAGCGCGATCTGCCACGGCGCAACCGGTAAGGGCAATGACCAGATCCGTTTCGAGCTGGGCATCAAGGCATTGGCGCCGGATCTCAGGATCATCGCCGCATGGCGTGACGACAAATGGCAGATGGACAGCCGCGAGTCCGAGATCGAGTACTGCAAGCAGCACGGCATCCACCTGCCCTTCTTCGCGGATTCCAGCTACAGCCGTGACCGCAATCTGTGGCACATCTCCCACGAGGGTCTGGAGCTGGAGGATCCGGCACAGGCGCCCAACTACAAGCATCTGCTGGTGCTGGGTGTGACCCCGGAGGATGCGCCGGATGAGCCCACCACCATCACGATGACCTTTGAGGCTGGTGTGCCGAAGTCCTTAAACGGCAAGGAGATGAAGGTCTCCGATATCATCCGCGAGCTGAACAAGCTGGGCGGCGCCAACGGCATCGGCATCGTGGACATCGTGGAGAACCGTGTGGTCGGTATGAAGAGCCGCGGTGTCTATGAGACCCCCGGCGGCACCATCCTCTATGAGGCGCATCAGCAGCTGGAGGAGCTGATCCTCGACCGCGATACCTATACCATGAAAAAAGATATGGGCAATAAGTTCGCCGATCTGGTCTACGAAGGGAAGTGGTTCACCCCGCTGCGTGAGGCAGAGCAGGCCTTCATCGAGTCCACCCAGAAGTATGTCACCGGCGAGGTGAAGCTGACCCTGTACAAGGGCAATATCATCAAGGCCGGCACCACATCACCCTATTCGCTCTACAACGAGTCCATTGCCAGCTTCAAGACCGGTGACCTCTATGACCACCACGACGCGGAGGGCTTCATCAATCTCTTCGGCCTCTCCTGCAAGGTCCGCGCCATGAAGCTGCAGGAGGTTGAAAAGCAAAAGGGCGGCAAGTGAGCTTCTTCCAAACGCTAAGTACACGCCAGTACCTGTTGCTGGTTCTTGCGGCAGTCAATCTCCTGGGGTTCGCCCTCATGGGGATTGACAAGGCCCGGGCCAGACAGCGGGCCTTCCGGATCCCGGAGGCGACACTCTTCATCGTCGCGGTCTTCGGCGGCAGCATCGGCTCCATCCTTGGGATGTTCGTCTTCCACCATAAGACGAAGAAGTGGTATTTCCTCGTCGGGATGCCCCTCATCCTGCTCCTGCAGCTGGGGCTGCTGTTCTGGATCTGGCGATCCCCGGTTCGTGTATCTTTCTTTTAATCTGTTTCTCTGTCAGAGGAAAGCGCATGCACATCGCGGTATATGACGACAATATCGCTGATCGCAAACAGACCGAGCGGCTGCTGGGCCGGGAGTCCGACCGCCGCAAGAACGAGCGCGGAGAAGGACATTACATCGACTCCTTCGGCAATATCGAAGCGCTGATGCATGTGCCGGAACGCTATGATCTCTTCCTTCTGGATACCAGCTGCCAGCCGGAGACGGGGCTGGACATCGGAGAGATGCTGCGCAAACGCGGCATCCGTGCCTCTATCGCACTGCTTCCCAATGAACGGTATGATTACCGTACCATGGCGGAGGAACAGGGTTGCGCCGATCAATATCTCTATCTGAATAAACCGATCCGCGTCAGTGAGCTGCATGATCTGTTGGAGCAATGTGAGATATTGAAAGGAAACCCGGATCCCAAGGTGGAATTGCGGGATGACAAGCGCAACACCATCTATGCCAGGGAATGTGATATCGTCTACGCAGTGTCAGAAGGGGGCGGCAAGCTCCGGGTAAAACTCTCTGACGGGCGGGAGATGTTCGTCATGGAGACGATCATGAATCTCTATGATCAGTGCGATGCCGTGGGGATGGAACAGATACGGCCCATTTCCCTCACGGCGCTCATCAATATCGGGGAGATCACACAGCGGAATCCGTTGTCCGTCGTCATGTCCGACGGTACGCTGCTGCGTGTCTCCCCGGTCTATCATCTCAGATTTCTCAGATAGCAGGAATAGAAATTCTACTTAGTATGTCACGACAATGCCGCCATCTCCGGCGTAGGTGGTAGCTACCCCTGCCGCATCCACGACGAGTGCTTCCTTGAAGGCCACCTTGGAGAGGATCAGTTCCTTGACGACCTGTGCCCGTTCGAAGCAGGCCACGTGCGTGATCATCAGTCGCCGGTTCTCCGGATCCTTCACGGAGGAGGCGATCATGTCCACCATCCGCACCAGTGCCTTCTTGATACCAATCCCCTGGCCCTTCTGGACAATGGCGCCCTCCTGGCCCATGCAGACAGGCTTGATGTTCAGCGTCGTCGCCACGATGGCCTTCATGCCGGTCAGGCGGCCGTTCTTGCGCAGGGTCTCCAGAGAATCCAGGACGAAATAAGTGGTCATGCCATCGCGATAGGCATTGATCTGCTCCACTACCTCATCGAAGGACAATCCCTGCTCCGCCAGCTCCAAGAGTTTCAGGGCAATATTGGCCTCTCCGCAGCAGGCAGAGAGGGAATCCACGACGTAGATGTTCTTGTGCCCGTGCTCCTCCAGATAAATGCTCCGTCCCAGGAAGGCGCTGTTATAGCTGCCGCTAAGCTTGGATGAGAGGGTCACCACATAGACATCGTCGGCATCCGTGTCATACGCCTGGCTGTACCGGTCCGGTGAGGGACAGGCTGTTTTGGCACAGGTCTCACACGCCGCGACACGGCGGATATAATCCGCCTGATCGAAATTATCATCATCGATCGTATGGAAATCCCCGACCTGCAACGCCAGCGGCACCACCTCAAAACGCGGATCCCTGCGCTGCTCCACGGGCAGATCACAACAACTGTCCACGACGATCTTAAAGCTCATCCTGTTTCTCCCCTACTCCTCACAGATAGTAGACCGGCATAGCGTCACCGATGGCGAAACGCTCATTCGGTGCGGCTGCACGATCCAGGATCTGCGCATTCGACTGATAAATCACATCCATCACGGATTCCTCCGGCGCGGCAATGACAGCTGCCGTCCCGGCGTTATCCGCCGCGGTCTCAACGGCTGCGGCCGCCGCGGTTCTGGTCTTCCGGCTGGCGCTGGCTTCCACCGTCGCCTTGGTTACCTTTGCGGTTTTCGGCATGGCTCATTCCTTTCCGATAATGGTATTCGATTCCTTTTCATACAGGAAACGCTCCGGCAGCGATACATGGAACGCCCCCGCCAGATCCCGGAAATTGTCCGGTTCTATGGTCTGCAGCTTGGCAGGAGACATGGACAGCACCTTGACCAGGATCTCCGCAGATTTCTCAATGGTATGCATCAGCCCGAAGGTGGTGTGCGCACCGTCCCCGGCACAGAAGATCCCGTGATGCGCCCAGATCACGGCGTCGTACCGCTCCATGAGTTTGCTCGTCTCTATGGCGATGGCCTCCCCGCCGGGCACCATCCAGCCCACAACGCCGACGCCATCCGGGAATACCACCGGACATTCCGTCGCCATCTCCCACAACTCCCTGGTGAAGACCTCATCCTTCAGCGGCAGGACGAAGGTCAGGGCAATGATGTTCGCGGGGTGGGCGTGGTAGATCACGCGGTAATCCTCGCTCTTGGCGCGCTTGACGGCATGGTTCATCAGATGTGCCGGCAGCTCCGAGGTGGGCTTTCCGCCCTCCACGAGGCCCCATTTGATCTGGTAGTTCTCCCCCTTGTCGTCGATCTCAATGATGGCCAGGGTCCCTTCGGGGTCATCCTTGATGTCACGGAAGAATTTGCCGCTGCCGGTGACAAGGAAGTACTCGCCGGCCAGGGACGGGACATGGGCGCCGATGGGCACCCACGGGGCATCATGGCGAAGTCTCCCTTTGATCAGGGCCACTTCCTCCGGTTTGATCCGATAGGAGAGATTACCGCCGTTGCGCTCATGCCAGCCCATGCGGAAACCATCGTCCGCCATTCGGATAAATCCCTGCATGAATGCCATTTCCAATGTCTTCATTTCCTCTCCCTCCTATGTTTTCCAATGCCCATGTTTGTTATGATCGCGTGACAATACAACATACGTTTTCATTTTATCACATTTTGTATCAACTTTCAAAGAAAAGCCGCCGGAGATGAACGCCGGCGGCTTAAAAAACTATTTATTTCGTACAGTTCAAAGCTTCGGGCCGGCAGCTACCAGTGCCTTACCTGTGTCATTGCCCTCGTACTTCTTGAAGTTCTTGATGAAGCGGCCTGCGAGATCCTTGGCCTTCTCCTCCCACTCGGAAGCGTTGGAATACGTGTCGCGAGGATCCAGAATACCTGTATCCACACCCGGCAGCTCTGTAGGAACCTCGAAGTCGAAGATCGGGATCTTCTTGGTGGGTGCCTTCTTGATGTCGCCGGACAGGATCGCATCGATGATGCCGCGGGTATCCGGGATGGAGATACGCTTGCCGGTGCCGTTCCAGCCGGTGTTCACCAAATATGCCTTGGCGCCGCTCTTCTGCATCTTCTTCACCAGCTCCTCGCCGTACTTGGTCGGGTGCAGCTCCAGGAATGCCTGGCCGAAGCAGGCCGAGAAGGTCGGGGTGGGCTCGGTGATGCCGCGCTCTGTACCCGCCAGCTTGGCTGTGAAGCCGGACAGGAAGTAGTACTGGCACTGCTCAGGGGTCAGAATGGAGACCGGAGGCAGTACGCCGAATGCATCAGCGGACAGGAAGATCACGTTCTCAGCCACAGGGCCGGAGGAGATCTTGTTCACGTTCTTCGCGATGTTCTTGATGTGCTCGATCGGATAGGAGACACG
>JAFSYF010000259.1 GCA_017443695.1 Butyrivibrio sp. | reverse complement strand
GTGATCCGGGGGGGCGACGTGCTGCTCAACCATCCCTACGACAGCTTCGATCCCGTGGTGCGCTTCATCTGCGAAGCGGCGGAGGACCCCAACGTCATGGCCATCAAGCAGACGCTGTACCGGGTCAGCGGCAACTCGCCGATCATTGCGGCCCTTGCCAAGGCGGCGGACAATGGCAAACAGGTCACCGTCCTGGTGGAGCTGAAGGCGAGATTCGACGAGGAACACAACATTGTCTGGGCCAGGATGCTGGAGCAGGCCGGTTGTCACGTGATCTATGGTCTGGTGGGCCTCAAGACACACTGCAAGATCACCCTGGTGGTCCGGCGGGAGGAGGATGGCATCAGACGGTATGTGCATCTGGCCACCGGCAACTATAACGATTCGACGGCCAAGCTGTACACGGATGTGGGCTTTTTTACCTGTGCCGAGGCCTATGGAGAGGACGCGACGGCGGTGTTCAATATGCTGTCGGGTTACTCGGAGCCTGCGGTATGGAACAAGCTGTCCATCGCACCGCTGTGGCTCAAGGACAGGATCCTGTACCTGATCAGGCGTGAGCGGGATCATGCGCTGGCCGGTGAACCGGCGCGCATCATCGCCAAGATGAACGCCCTGTGCCATAAGGATGTGATCGCTGCGCTGTATGAAGCCAGTGCTGCCGGCGTGGAGATTGACCTGATCATCCGCGGCATCTGCTGCCTCAGAACCGGGATCAAAGGGGTGAGCGAGCATATCCGCGTCCGCTCCATCGTCGGCAATTTCCTGGAGCACAGCAGGATCTTCTGCTTTGAGAATGGCGGCAGTCCGGAGTATTACTGCTCCAGTGCGGACTGGATGCCGAGGAATCTGGAACGCCGCGTGGAGATCCTCTTCCCGGTGGAGACTCCGCAGCTGAAGGAGAAGCTGCGCCATATCCTGGAGCTGGAGCTGGCGGACACGGAGAAGGCCCGTGTCATGGATGCGGATGGACTCTACAGCTATCCGGAGGTATCAGAGGGTACAGAGCGCGTCAACTCGCAGAAGGTCTTCGGCGAAGAGGCGGCAGATGCCGTGCGTGAACCCACCGTCCGGCAATCCCGGGTATTTGTTCCGGAGAAGAGAGGGTAACGGGCGATGGTCAGATACATTCTGGCATCAGCCTCCCCACGCCGGCAGGAGCTTCTTGCCCAGATGGGACTGCGCTTCACCGTATGGCCGGCCAACGGCGAGGAGGTCGTACGGGATACGGATCCGGCAGCAGTGGTGGAGTCTCTCTCCAGGCAGAAGGCGGAGGAGATTGACGGCAGACTGGAGAGGGGAGAACGTCCCGATGCGTGGGAGACAGGGACAGAGGCATCCGATGCTGTCATCATCGCCGCGGATACGGTGGTGGCCATCGATGGACAGATCCTGGGCAAGCCGCATGACAGAGAGGAAGCCGCCCGCATGATTGGGCAGCTCCAGGGGCGGACGCATCATGTGTATACCGGTGTCACGGTGATCATCCGGGAGGCCGGCGGGGCCGTACGCCGGGTGACCTTCCATGACTGCACCGAGGTGCAGGTATCCGGGATGGATACGGATGAGATCTCTGCCTATGTCGGTACAGGGGAGTCCGATGACAAGGCAGGCGCCTACGGTGTGCAGGGCCGGTTCGCCTGCTTTATTGACGGGATTCGCGGCAGCTATCACAATGTGGTGGGGCTGCCGGTTGCTGCATTATATCAGACACTGAGGAAGGAGGGTATGACGGATGGAGATTTATGACGAGGCGGTGGTGAACTGTTTTCTGACACACCAGGATCAGCTTTTTCCGGAGCCTGTAGCGAATACGATGCAGGAGGCGGAGGCTTTTCTGGAGGATGTGATGGCCGCCATTCTGGATTCCGAGGCAGAGGTGGCGGAATACTTTGAGGAGGAGGGCATGGAGGTCGGCGAGAGCGGTGTCCTGGATGCCGCGGAGGTATTTGACGTTGGAGACGGACGTTTTCTGATCGTAGAGAGCTGAGGAGGAGAGAAGATGCCGAAATGGTTGAAGGATGCCGTATTTTATGAGATCTACCCGCAGTCCTTTCAGGATACCAATGGGGACGGAATCGGTGATTTTGAGGGAATCATCCGCAGGCTGGACTATGTGAAGAGTCTGGGCTGTAATGCCCTCTGGATCAACCCCTGCTTTGATTCGCCCTTTATGGATGCGGGATATGATGTGCGGGATTACTGCAAGGCAGCGCCGCGGTACGGGACGAATGAGGATCTGGTGCGGCTCTTTGACGAAGCGCATGCCCGCGGAATCCATGTCCTGCTGGATCTTGTTCCGGGACATACTTCGGAGGAGCATGCGTGGTTTCAGCAGAGCGCCAGTCTGGAGCCCGGGGAATACAAGAACCGCTATGTCTGGACGAACAGCGCTTTTCAGGGGATTCCGGAGCACCCGTATATCGGCGGGATGCGGGACAGAGACGGCTGCTATATGCTGAATTTCTTTGCCAGTCAGCCTGCGCTGAATTACGGCTGGGCGAGGTGCACGGAGGACTGGATGCTGCCGCCGGAGCATCCGGACTGTCAGGCAACGGTACAGGCGATGACAGATGTGATGCGGTTCTGGCTGGATCGCGGATGCGATGGCTTCCGTGTGGATATGGCGGACTCTCTGGTCAAAAACGATGATGAGAAGAAGACTGCAACGGGGGCGATCTGGCGCCGGATCCGTACCATGCTGGATAAGGATTATCCGGAGGCGGCCCTGGTCGCGGAGTGGGGGCATCCCGAGCTGGCATTGACCTACGGTTTCCATATGGATTTCTATCTGGATCACTGGGGAAACGGTTATAATCTGCTGCTCCGGGAGTTTGAGGCACATGAGCAGGATGGGAAGGATGCCAGCTATTTCAGGAAAGACGGGGGTGGGGACATCACACGGTTCCTGGAGGACTATCTGACGCGGTATGAGGCCTCACGGTCGAACGGTTACATCAGCTTCATCACCTGCAACCACGACACGCCCAGGGCGAAGAGGACCCTGTCGGATGCGGAGCTGAAGCTCGCCTATGCGTTCATTTTCACCATGCCGGGTGTCCCGTTCCTGTATTACGGAGACGAGATCGGCATGCGCTACCTGGATCTGCCGTCCAAAGAGGGCGGCTACGGACGTACCGGAACCAGGACCCCCATGCAGTGGGATCAGACAGCGCAGCTGGGCTTCTCACAGGCACCGGCGGACCGGCTCTATCTGCCTGTGGATCCTGCGGAGGATGCCCCTACGGTTGAGTCACAGGAGAGGGATCCGGATTCGCTGCTGCACACGGTCCGGCGCATCATTGCCCTGCGGCATTCGTGGGAGGATCTGCAGGCAGATGCCGGATTTGAACCGGTGGTGGCACAGATGGGGGGTCAGGCGCCATTTGTCTACAGGCGTGGAGCACTCCTCCTGGCGGTGAATCCCACCGGTCATGTGACACAGGCGGTATTGCCGGATACAGCACCGATCCGCGGGCTTCATGGAGAGTCTGTCTTTGAGATCGGACATGCTTCCTATGCGCAGGACAACCGGCTGCTGACGATGGAGCCGCAGAGCTTTGCCGTATACAGGTAAGGAACGGTCTGCATGCAGAACAGGAACCTGACAGAGACACTCGCCCGTGAGCAGGCCATGATCCCCGTGGTGGATGACGAGACGCTGGCGTTGGCACTGGCCAGAAAGGTGGATGCCAAGGATCACTATACCAACGGTCATTCCCTGCGCGTGGCCAGATACGCAGGTTTGATCGCTGCCAGACTCGGCATGAGCGAGGATCAGCAGAAGAAGATCTATAATATGGGACTCCTCCACGATGTGGGGAAGATTGGCATCAGCGGAACGATCATCAACAAACCGAGCCGGCTGACGGAGCAGGAATTTGAAGAGATCAGGACACATACAACCATCGGATATGAGATTCTGAATACCATTATGGAGGAGCCGGATCTCGCGGTGGGCGCCCGCTGGCATCATGAGCGGTATGACGGACGCGGTTATCCGGACGGACTGTCAGGTACGGACATTCCGGAGGAGGCCCGTATCATCTGTATGGCAGACTGCTATGACGCGATGACCTCCAGGCGATCCTATACCACGATCCACCCGCAGGCGCAGGTCCGGGCGGAGATCCTGCGCTGCAGAGGGACACAGTTCGACCCGGAGATCGCCAATGCGATGGTGGCCATCATGGATGATGATCATGCGTACCACTTAAGCGAGCTCGGACAGATCCATATGGCGGAGGAAACCATGGAGGAGATCGCCGGTGATGATCCGATTACTGCAGCGGAGTACGATGATGTACTGGCGGCACTCTCTGATTCGGCGGCGCTGATGGATTACGAGCAGACGGCGCGAATGCTGCGTGCACTGCCGCTATACCGCATCGCGCCGGATGACAGGGAGGATTTCTCCGCCATCCGTCATGCGTTCCATGAGCTGGACTGGGAAGGACTGATTTTTGCCATTGATGCGGCAAAGGTCCATCACGAATAACTGATTGTTATCGAAGGAGGGATACTGACATGCAGGATTTACTGAAGGAACTGAAGGAAAACGCCTATCCCGGTCGGGGAATCATCGTCGGGCGTTCGCCGGATGGCCGGTATGCTGTGACCGCATATTTCATCATGGGACGCAGTGAGAACAGCCGCAACCGGATCTTCGTGGAGGACGACGGCGGAATCCGCACTCAGGCCTATGACCCGGCGCTTCTGAAGGATCCCAGTCTGATCATCTACGCACCGGTTCGTGTCGACGGGTACAACACCATCGTGACGAACGGCGATCAGACCGACACCATCGTTAAGGCTTTGGAGAAAGAGAGACAGCGGATCTGGGCGGATACTACCCGTGCCCCCAAGCCGTCTGACTATGAGACCGCTGTCAGAGGATTTGCGGAGGGGCTGGATACCAGAGAGTTCGAGCCGGATGAACCGAATTACACGCCGAGGATCTCGGCACTGATGCATGTCCGGGGCGGAGACTACCGTTTCGCGATGTCGATCCTGAAGAGTGACAATGGGGATCCCTCCTCCTGCCTGCGCTATCTGTTTGATTACGAGACGCCCAGGGCCGGGCTTGGACGCTTCCTCCACACCTATATGGGTGACGGTAATCCGCTGCCGAGCTTTGCCGGAGAACCGGAGTACGTGGATTTAAGTGCGGTATGTGACTGGAGCGGCCCGGAGGGCGGCATCGATGCATGGACCGAAGCGCTGTGGTCCGCACTCAACGAGGACAATAAGGTATCACTGTTCACACGTCTCATCGATATTCAGTCCGGAGCCGTCGTGAGTCGTATCGTCAATAAGCACCAGTCATAAGGAGGAACCGCGATGAAGGAGTTTGAACTGAAATACGGCTGCAATCCGAATCAGAAGCCGGCGCGCATCTATATGGAGGATGGCACAGAGCTGCCGATCACCGTGGTGAACGGGAGACCGGGATATATCAATCTGCTGGATGCGCTGAACGGATGGCAGCTGGTATCGGAGCTGAAGGAGGCCACCGGTCTGCCGGCTGCCACATCCTTCAAGCATGTCTCTCCCGCCGGCGCTGCCACCGGTTTGCCGCTGTCTGAGGTGGAACAGAAGATCTACTGGGTGGAAGATCTGGCCCAGGCACATCCGCTCTCTCCGTTGGCCTGCGCGTATGCCAGGGCCCGCGGCGCGGACCGTATGAGTTCCTTTGGGGATTTTATCTCCCTGTCCGAGGTTTGTGATGTGGATACGGCGCGGCTGATCAAGCGTGAGGTCTCAGACGGCATCATCGCGCCGGGCTATGAGCCGGAGGCACTGGAGCTGCTGAAGGGCAAGAAGAAGGGCGGCTACTGCATCCTGCAGATCGATCCTTCGTACCGGCCTGCCGCACTGGAACGCAAGCAGGTGTTCGGCGTGACCTTTGAGCAGGGGCACAATGATGTTCGTATCGATCGGGGCATGTTGGGGCATATCGTCACAAAGGAGAAGGAGCTGCCGGATGGGGCGGTCCGGGATCTGCTGATCTCGCTGATCACACTGAAGTATACCCAGTCCAACTCCGTCTGCTATGTCAAGGACGGTCAGGCCATCGGTATCGGAGCCGGACAGCAGTCCCGTATCCATTGCACGAGACTTGCAGGCTCCAAGGCAGACAACTGGTACCTGCGCCAGGCGCCCCAGGTGCTGGAGCTGCCCTTCCTGGAGGGGATCGGCCGGCCGGACAGGGACAATGCCATCGATCTCTACATCGGAGAGGACTGTGCGGATGTGCTGGATGAGGGCAAGTGGCAGCGGATCTTTTCGAAGAAACCGGCACCCTTCACCAGGGAGGAGAAGCGTGCCTGGCTGGATGGACTGAAAGATGTTGCACTGGGTTCGGATGCGTTCTTCCCCTTCGGTGATAATATCGAGCGGGCGGCACGCAGCGGCGTGCGATATGTGGCACAGCCCGGCGGTTCGGTCAGAGACGACAATGTCATCGAGACAGCCGATCATCACGGGATGGTCATGGCCTTTACCGGCCTTCGGCTCTTCCATCATTAATCCATGACGGGCAGACTCCGGTTTATCTTCGGAGGCTCCGGCGCAGGCAAGAGTACCTGGCTGCGCCGGGATATTATCGGGCGGAGTCTGTCTTCGCCCGATACGCATTTTCTGATCGTCGTGCCGGACCAGTTTACGATGGAGACACAGCTGGATGTGGTCAGAGAGCATCCAAGGCATGCTACCACCAACATCGATGTGGTGAGCTTCGGACGCCTGACACACCGGATTTTCGACGAGGTGGGGGCACCGGCGGTTCCGGTGCTGGACGATATCGGCAAGAGCCTGGTTCTGCGGCTGGTGGCCGGAACGATGCGGAAGGAGCTGCCCGTCATCGGCGGCGGGATGCGGCGGCTGGGATACATCGACGAGGTCAAATCCACGATCTCTGAATTCATGCAGTATGGCATCACCCCGGAGGGGATGGCGCCCCTCATTGCTGCCAGCGAGGGGCGGCGCGCACTGCAGCGCAAGCTTCTGGATCTGCAGAAGCTCTACCGGGGATTTCTGGACTATATACATGATCACTATACGACACCGGAGGAAACGCTGGGGATTCTGTGCGGATGTCTGCCGGATTCCAGGATGATCCGCGACAGTGTGCTGGTGTTTGACGGGTTTACCGGTTTCACGCCGATACAGCTTACGGTGATTCAGACTCTCCTGACGCTGGTCTCCGAGGTGTGGGTCAGCCTGACCATCGATGGCGCATCCGATCCTTATGGAGAACCGGATGAGTCTCTGTTCGCGCTGACCCGCAGGACGGTGCGGCAACTCATACGTACTGCCTGGTATGCGGCGCAGGAGGATCCGGCGGAGGGAGCAGCTGTCCGCGCACTGGGATTCGACAACTGGGAGGCCGGACGCAGGAACGCGGATATCGTGCTGTCAGATCCTGCCGAAGGACGCCATAGATACAACGCGGTATTGCGTTACCTGGAGAAACACCTGCTGAGATATGATGGTGCGAACTATCCAGATCCGGTGGAACCGGCGCTGTCACTTTTTGAGGCATCTGCCAGGCGTTCCGAGGTACGTGAGGTCTGCAGGCGGATCCGGATGCTTGTAACATCTGGCGACGCTGCACCGTGTTACCGTGATATCGCGGTGATCTGCGGGGATATCAACGAGTACGCGGATCTGTTTGAACAGGAAGCCGCCGCCTGTGGCATCCCGGTTTATATCGACCGGACGAACAGCATCCGGGCGAACCCGTTCATCAACGCGATCCGTGGGGCCCTCCATGTGGTGGCGACGGATTATGATTACGAGGCGGTGTTCGGCCTGCTCAGGGGCGGAATGCTGGGCTATGCACCGGCACAAATCGATGAGCTGGATCTGTATGTGCAGGCATTGGGACTGCGCGGGAAGAAGAGCTGGAGTTCTCCTTTCATGCGGATCCCGCAGGCAATGAAGAACGACCGTACGCTGTGTATGTCGGATGAGGAGGAACTGGCCTATCTGGGCCGGCTGAACGAGATGCGCCAGGAGATTTCGGAGGTGCTGGCGGTATTGGGCGGTGACGGCACACAGACGGTACTGGAGCGCTCCCGGGCCGTTTATGCGTTCATTCTCAGAACGGGCATGGCAGACCGGCTGGCAGAGGAGGCGGACCGAATCCGCCAGACCGAGGCGGCACGGGCCAGGGAGTACGACCAGATCGTGGCCAGGGTGATGGCCCTGTTGGATCAGCTGGTGGATCTCCTTGGGGAAGAGGCGCTGCCGTTGAAGGAGTATATGGATATCCTGGATGCAGGTTTTGCGGATATCGAGGTTGGCACCATCCCGCAGAGTGTGGATCGTGTGACCATAGGGGATCTGGAGCGGACGAGGCTTGGTAAGGTGCGTCATCTGTTCCTCGTGGGGGCGGGGGATGATGTGATCCCCGGCGGGACAGGCACCGGTGGTGTGATCTCCGATATGGACCGTCAGTTCCTGACGGATCATGTACAGGACGTGGAGCTGGCGCCGACACCGGCAGGACAGATGCAGATCCAGCAGCTGTACTTGTATATGATCGTGTCAAAACCCCAGGATGCTTTGACCATCTCCTATGTGCGTTCCTCTGCGGACGGACGGCCTCTGCGGGCCTCCTATCTGATCGGTAATATCCGGGCCATGTTTCCGCAGCTGGCGCTCCGGGATCCGGAGCATCAGCCCCTGGAGCAGCAGCTGGCAGCGGCACCCGCGGCGGCTGCACTGCTTGCGGAGCGGTTGCGCAGCTATGTGGAGGGGACGCTGCCGGAAGAGGATGTGGGTACACTTCAGGTACTGTATGGACTGCTGGGGGAAGAGGGACATCGACTCCGCGATGCGGCCTTTATGAGATACCGTCATATTCCGCTGCGAACACAAACGGCAGAGCGTCTGTACGGGGAGGAACTCCATTCCAGCGTCAGCCGGCTGGAGACTTTTTTTGGCTGTCCCTTTGCCCATTTTGCCCGCTATGGCCTGGGACTGAGGGAAACACCAAGATATGAGATGCGTACCTCGGATCTGGGCAATATTTATCACGGGACCCTGGAGCGGTTTATGACGGCGCTGTCGGGCCGGGGATTGAACTGGACCGAACTGTCGGATGCGGAATGTGAGGCCTTTGTGCATGAGTGTCTCGCATCGGAGGCAGGAGCTTACGGGGATCAGATCCTGCACAGTTCGAAACGGATGGAAGCGAGACTTCTGCGGATAGAACGGATCCTCGGACGGACGGTGAACACGCTGCGTTACCAGCTGCAGCAGGGTATTTTCACACCGGCGCAGGCGGAGCTGCCGTTTGTGCTGAAGCCGGAGACGGGACTCGTCCTCCATGGCCGGATCGACAGACTGGACAGCGCCAGGGATGGGGAGACGACCTGGCTGAAGCTGATGGATTTCAAATCCGGCAG
>JAFSYF010000258.1 GCA_017443695.1 Butyrivibrio sp. | reverse complement strand
ATGCCGCCTGCAGAATCCGGTCATCAAAAGCCTCATGGCAGCTCTTGTATTTCCTGCCGCTCCCACACCAGCATGGCGCGTTACGCTCCAGCTTCTTATAAGGAGGCGGTGCCTGAATATTCCCACGTCTGGTCCATCTGATTTCTTTGCTCATAACCCCATCAGTATGCGCCACTTCGGCCAAAAAGTCAAATCAGCCGCCGTAACTGTTCAGAACCAGTTCTGAACAGTTACGCACGGGGCGCGGCTCTACGCTCCGCTTCGGTCGGCGCAGAGCCAACGTCCACTGGACGTTGTGCGCCGCATTCAAATGCGCCCCGTGCTTGGCTTGCAAAACTGTATCGGTACGCCCTCAGCAGCAAGTGCTTCGGGCTGTTCTGCAAATCAGCCGGCTCTCATCGATCGGGATAAAGACGGGCCGCTCCTCCAGATGCGTGTTCGGACTGTGCAGTACGAGCGTGAGCTGTCCCTCTGTCGTGGTAAAGAGCATGCCGTGTCCGCCATTCTCCGCAAAAAGCGGTGTCTCATCGATCCGCCAGTTACCGGTGACATCCCCGTTGTCCGAACGGGCGACGGCCTCCACATAGCCATGCTCGCCGAAGCTGGACCAGAGCATGACCAGTGTCCCGTCAGATGTCCGGTACAGGAAGGGACCGTCGGTGATATAGTTCGGCCCGGGGTAGCGTGGATGCTCGATGCTGCGGATCCAGGGCTGCGCCTGGGAGGCAGCGAACAGAACCCGTGGCTCACCCACCGGGTGCCGCAGATCCTCTGAGAGCTGAACGGCGCACACAGTGCCATCCCCGAGATGACCATGCCCCTCCACCGCATCCTGCCACTCATGGCAGAATACCATATACGGCACCTGCTCCGGCGACAGATAGAAGGTCCCGTCCAGGCAGTCCCACTCTCCCGGCGTGATCCTGCCCTCGCTGTGCAGCACATAGGGCCCCAGCGGTGCATCCGCCTTCAGGATCATGGTGCCCTTCTTCCGGGTCTCTTCATTGAAGGTGGCAAACAGGTAGTAAGACCCCTGGTATGCATGGATCTCCGGCGCCCAGTAGTTTCTGTCCGGCTGAAAACCCTCCGGACGGTGGAAGATCTCAAACGGACCCTCCCAGTGCGTCAGATCCGTACTGCGGTAGCCGTCAAAGCCATCCGCCGGGCCCCAGCAGGTGGGGCCACGGGTACCGGTCATATAGTACACACCGTTCTCCACATAGACAAAGGGATCACGGATATTGATTTCTGAAGTGAGAAGCATGGAATCAGTCCCACCCCTTCGGCAGATATTTCTTCGTGTTATCGATCATCTCATCCGCCAGGGCGCGGATTTTGGTCTCATCCGTGCATTTCGACCGGACATTGGGATCCATGCGGAAGGCATCATAGACCATTCCACGGTCATGATACAGTGCAGCCTTAAGTGTGAGCTCATGGATCTGTACATGCGGCAGGATCAGGGCACGCACCTCTTCCGTCAGCGGGCCTGCCACGATGGGATAGATGTGGTCGCGTTCGAAGACGGCATTGGTCTCCACCACCGCGGATGCCGGCAGATTCGGGATCTGCAGCGCCGTATTCGGGAGATTGACATTGCTGACAAACCGGGTCAGTCCGCACAGCGCCTTCATCAGGAGGATGCCCTCCTCTCCGGTGGGCTCCAGCTTCATCTCCTCCTCCCCGGACAGCAGGCGTCTGCTTCTGTCCAGGCGCTCCTGCAGATCCTGCTTGCGCCAGTCCACGGTGGTCAGGTGGAATTTCCAGCTCTCCACGGTCTCCGGATCCTTCAGGTAAGTATCTCCGGGCATGAACTCCGCCAGATGCCTGTCTCCTGCCGCAGCGATCCAGCCATAGCGGTTGAACAGATCCATCTTCACGCGGTGTGCGCAGTTGAAATGGGAATTCATCCAGCTCTTGTCCTCGCTCTCGAAGCCCTCTTCGAAATGCTTCTCAATATACCGCCTGTAGATCGGGAAGATGTCGTTTCCCTGATAGGCGGCCGAGGAGAACCAGGTGAAGTGGTTGATGCCAAGGACATTCACCCGGACATCGTGCCAGTCCTCGATTTTATCGCCCGTCTCCTGCTCATAGATGCCCTGCAGCACCTTCTGGGTACCGAAGACCTCATGGCAGCAGCCGAAGGCCTTGATCTGCGGAAAGACTTCATACAGGGTTTTGACGCACAGGGACATGGGATTCGTATAGTTGATGACCCAGGCCTGTGGCGCATAGTCCCGAATGGCTACCGCGATATCCACAAACATCGGAAGCGTGCGGAGATTGCGGATGATACCGCCGGGACCCGCCGTATCGCCGACACTCTGCCAGATGCCGAGCCGCTCCGGCAGATGGACATCCGAGGCCATCTCATCGAAGGTGCCGGGCAGGATGGAGATCACGACGAAATCACATCCCGTCAGAGCACTCTCCAGTGTATCCCGCACCTCAAACTGCCAGTCGCCCTTTGCCTCGGGCCGTGCCATCAGGTGGTTACCGATCTGTTCATTGGCTTCCGCCGATGAACGGTCGATGTCATAGAGTCTGATCGTCCCGGAGAGCGCATCATCCAGTGCCAGATCCGTCATAAATGTCCAGGCCCAGCCCCTGGAACCTCCGCCAATATAGGCGATCTGTACATCCTTCATGTGTCCGTTTTCGTATCGCATTTCTTTCGTCCTCCTTCTCTGTGCGACTGTGTGCCTACATCTTTACACAGAAGTCAAAACATGGCAACGACCTGGTTCACATTGGTTACATAATCGATAATTCTGCTGGATAATACATTTTTTCGACCATTCTACAGCAGGGCCTCTGTCATCATGTCCAGCAGCGATTCGGTATCGGATAGGAGCTTGTCGGAGATCTCCTGGCGGTTCCCGCGGGGCTTGTAGTGATAGAGGAAGGTGGGGGTCCCTGTCGCTATGAAGCGGATGCGGCCCCTGGTCTGTGAGAGGAAATCCGGAATGGCCTCTGAGCGGATCCTCGCATCTGTACGCATCCTGAGCGCCACCTCTCCCTCTGCACCACTGGTGCTGCTCTTAATCTCCATGATATAGAGCCGGTGCGCCTTGGCACGGATCAGCGCGATACGCAGGAGATTCTCCGCCTCCCTGGGCAGGGGTCCGAAGCGATCCACCAGCTCATCATGCATCTCTGAACGGTCGTCCTCATTCTCGATATCCGCGATCCTTTTGTACAGCTCCAGCTTGTGCATCTCATCCGGGATATATTCCGGCGGCAGGAAAGCGCTGACCTCGATGTCCACGCTGGTGGTGAAGTCAGGCTCCGGCGCCTTCATCTGTGCCGGATCCGCCGATGCCGGATCTACCTGCCCCATCGGCAGCTCCTTACGGCGCTTCACCGCATCTCCCAGCATCTTGCAGTACAGGTCATACCCCACGGCGGCCATATGCCCACTCTGACTGCGTCCCAGGAGGTTGCCGGCACCGCGGATCTCCAGATCCCGCATGGCGATCTTATAGCCTGAGCCTAAGTCCGTGAACTCACGGATGGCAGACAGACGTTTCTCCGCCTCCTCCCGCAGGAGCTTGCCCCGTCTATACATCAGGAAGGCATAGGCGCCCCGGTTGCTGCGTCCCACACGGCCGCGCAGCTGGTAGAGCTGGGCCAGTCCCATCTTATCCGCGTCGTGGATGATCATGGTGTTGACATTCGGGATGTCCAGACCGGTCTCTATGATCGTTGTGGACACCAGCACATCAATGGAGCCGTCGATGAAATCATACATGATGCGCTCCAGTTCGTTCTCGTTCATCTGTCCATGGGCGAAGCCGATCCGTGCCTCCGGAACCAGCTGGACGAGTCTGGCCGCCACATCGGCGATGTCATTGACCCGGTTGTAGACATAGTAGATCTGTCCCTTGCGGGCCAGCTCCCTCAGAATGGCCTCCCGGATCAGCTCCTCATTGTACTCACAGACGAAGGTCTGGATCGGGAGACGGTCCCCCGGTGCCTCCTCCAGGACGCTCATATCCCGGATGCCCACGAGACTCATATGGAGGGTGCGCGGGATCGGCGTGGCGGTGAGTGTCAGCACATCCACATTTTCCTTCAGCTGCTTGATCTTCTCCTTATGGGTGACACCGAAGCGCTGCTCCTCATCCACCACCAGCAGGCCCAGATCCTTATAAATCACATCCTTGGACAGAAGACGGTGTGTACCGATGATGATGTCGACCCGGCCTTTTTTCAGACCCTCAATGGTACGGGTCTGCTCTGCCTTGGTCCGGAAACGGGAGAGCATGTCGACGGTGACCGGAAAGCTCTTCATCCGCTCAGTGAAGGTGTTGAAATGCTGCTGCGCGAGGATCGTCGTCGGCACCAGCACCGCCACCTGCTTGCCGTCCTGAACAGCCTTGAAGGCAGCACGGATCGCGATCTCCGTCTTACCGAAGCCCACATCGCCGCAGATCAGACGGTCCATGATGCGGCCGGACTCCATATCTGCTTTGGTTTCTTCGATGGCGTTCAGCTGATCCTCCGTCTCCTGATAGGGGAAGGCATCCTCGAACTCCCGCTGCCAGACACTGTCCGGGCTGAAGGCCATGCCCTGTGCCGCCTGTCTCCTGGCATAGAGCTCCACCAGATCCTGGGCAATGACCTCCACGGCCGTCCGCACCTTGGTCTTGGTCCGCTGCCACTCATTGCCGCCCAGACGGTTCAGGCGGACGCTTTTGGTCTTCACCTCACCGTCCTCCGTCACCTCTCCCCGCAGATATTTCTGGATGACATCCAGCCCCGTGGCCAGGACATAGAGATTGGCCCCGTCTGCGTATTCGATCTTGATGTAGTCTCTGGTAACCCCATCGGAGGACAGCTTCTCAATGCCGCGGAAGATCCCCAGACCGTGATCCTCATGGATGACATAGTCTCCGGGCTTTAAGTCAGCGAAGCTGGAGATCCGCTCTCCACCCTCGAAATGCCTGCGGTGACGGCGGTTCTTTCTCTTCTTTTCAGTGAAGATATCGCTCTCCGCGATGACGAGGAGTCCCAGATCCGTGTATTCAAATCCCTTATTGACCGCACCGTAATAGGTCATCACCTCGCCGGGCTGCAGGATGCGGGAGGGATCCTCGCTGTAGAAGGCATGAATATCCCGATCCGTCAGATCTGCTGCCAGGCGCTTGGCACGGGTGCGGGAGCCGGAGAGGATCAGGGTCCGCCGTCTGTTTCTGACGGCCTGTTTTAAGTCTTTCTCCAGTGCGTCGAAGCTGTTGTTGTAGGGGGCGATCTCCCGGCTTGCGATCTCGAAGCTGTGGTGTACGTCGAATTCTGTCAGATACTGCTCCGGTAACGGCAGGAGAGAGAGCAGCACCATCCGCCGCCGCAACAGATGCGCAACGGTCTGCTCCGGGGAGGACAACAGCGCCATCTGACCGGGGAGTGCGTTGCCGGTCTGGGCCCTGTGGATCATGCTCTCACGGAATTCATAGTAGATCTGCTCCGCATGCTCCCGCACCCTGCCCGGCTCCTCCACGAAGAGCGCCGTTGCATCCGCGGGCAGCAGCTCCAGGAGGCTCACGGTGTCCTCATAGAAATAGCGGACATAGCTCTCCAGATTGATGCCGCTCATCCGCAGACCGGCCTGCTCCACCAGCTCCTCCACGTTCGTCTTCAGCCGGTGGGCCTCCTCCGTATGGAAATCCGCCCGCAGTGCCGCCTCATTGGCCGCACAATCCCTGCGGATCGCCTCCAGCCCCTCCTGGAGCCTGTCATCCTCCAGCACCAGCTCTGTCGCCGGAAAAATGCTGATGCTCTCCAGCCGGTCTATGGAGCGCTGGGACAGAAGGTCAAAGAAGCGGATGGAATCCACCTCATCCCCCCACAATTCGATACGATACGGATACTCCTGGGTCAGATCATAGACGTCGATGATATCGCCGCGCAGGGCAAACTCCCCCGGGGCCTCCACCTGATAGGCCCTGGTATAGCCGATACGGGTCAGCTCCTGGGCGATCTCCTCCGTCCGGAGCATGTCATGACGGTCGATGTTCAGGCAATGCGCACGGTAGATTTCCGCCGGCAGCTGCGGTGTCATCAGTGCACCGATGGTGGTGACGAGGGTCATCGGCCGTTTCTCAACGATACGGCGCAGACACTTCAGACGCCGTGCCACCGCCTCGGCGCCGTGGATATCCGCCTGATAGAAGATCAGATCCTTGGCGGGATATTCCATGACATTGCGGTCAAAGAACTCGTATTCCTCCGCGATCCGGTGCGCCCGCAGATCATCCGGCGCAATGATGAGCCGGAAGCGGAAGTCTCCCGACAATACACTCATGATATGCAGGCGTGCCTCATCCACCAGTCCGCTGATACTGACGGGCTGCGTATGCTGCTCCAGCCATCTCCTGCACCCGTTATAGGCATCCAGCTCCGACAGGGGCGCGTCCAGTGCTTTCATGATACTTCCTTATTATTTGCGTTGAACCTGTTCATGGCAGTCTCCACACCCTCCGACAGAATGCACAGTACAGCGTCCGCGGCACGTTCCATCGCCTCCTGCACGGCAGGGACCTCCTCTTTGGGAAAATGACCCAGCACCCAGTCCACCTGGTCGTACCGGGGGGGCTTTTTGCCCACGCCGATCCGCACCCGGCTGAAACTGTCATGTCCCAGCTGTGCAATGATGCTCTTTAACCCGTTGTGCCCGCCGGCACTGCCGCCGGGGCGTACCCGGATCCGTCCCACATCCAGCGCAATGTCATCTGAGAGGACGATCAGCTCTTTCGTGGTATCGATCTTGTAATACGCCGATACCGGCCGGATACACTCCCCGCTGTTATTCATATAGGTCAGTGGCTTCACCAGGACGATACGCTCTCCTGCCGGTGTGCGGCCTGTACCGATGAGTCCCCGGTCCCTGATCTTACTGACATCGATGTCCAGCCGCTCTGCCAGCACATCAATGACACCGAACCCTGCATTATGTCGTGTGCCGTTGTATTTCACCTCGGGATTGCCGAGGCCTGCGATCACGTACATTCTTTTCCTCCCAGCAGCACCTGGACCAGACGATTCTCCGCATCATAGGAGAGCTTCAGCGACCAGAAGGGACGGTTCTCCGACAGCAGGCGGAACATGATCCGGTCCCCCTCCCATACCGGCAGTCCCGCGATCTCCTCCCTGGGGACCCAGGCGAGCTCCCCCTCATCGCAGGGGATCAGGGAGACCTCCTCCCCATCGGGAATGGTGGCGGCAAAGACGAACGCCAGCTCCGTCAGCGGCTCTGCATCCCCCTTCCTGGCTACAGAGAAACTGATGACGCCGCGCATGTCATAATCGGACAGCCGGATCCCCGTCTCCTCCCGTACCTCCCGCACCACGCACTCCTCCGGAGATTCCCCGGATTCGAGATGCCCGCCGACCCCCAGCCATTTGTCGGCATTGACATCGTCTTTCTTCTTCACCCGGTGCAGCATCAGCACCCTGCCACGGTGCTCGATGTAACAGACGGTGGTGATATTGTCGATACGCATGCAGCACCCTCCGTCCTTATCTGGTAATCGTCGGTGTCCAGTGCTTCTGGCCGTAGATATCAGTGAAACAGTAGGAGACAAGTGCCTGGCCCTCTCCGATGGTGGTGTTGGCGATGGACAGGGTCTCCATGCCTCCCGTCAGCGTCATCGGAAATCCCAGATAGTAGTTGTCTTCGAATTCTCCGTCATAGGTATAGTAATCGCATATAAACTCCAGGGTATCCCCGGCAGACAGCTCCGTCAGATTCTTGGCAACGGTCTCCGTCTCCAGGTTCTCATAATCATAGGAGGCGCCTGCCACATAGCCATCCTCATGGGCGCTGTCAAAGATCAGGATCAGATTGACCCGCTCGTTGTTCAGATATGCCGGCACACGGCCCATAATGGTATAGTCCTCCTCGGTGCCTGTGGTATCCAGCCGATAGTAGGCGACGGTCTGTTTGTTGATGGACAGCCAGGTCCGGTCTGTCGGCGCGATCAGGGCCCCATCCTCCGTGAATTCAAAGGTATTGTCCCGGCCCAGCTCCATGTAGCCCTGTCCGTCATCCACAAACATGGACAGATCCAGATCCTCCACCAGGGACCAGTTCTCCTCCGACAGGCGGACCACATCGTTTCCGTCCGCATCCGTCGTCCACCGGAGTTCGCTGTCTTTGATGGAATGACCGGTAATATAGATCGCCGCCTGATCCAGATCGAGGGGCTCATTCATGAAATCCGTATTGTCCCGGTCCAGGCCGGAGATGGAGGTGTAATCCCCTCCGAGGAAGCTGGACAGAAACGGTCCCACAAGCTCCACCGCATCCAGTGAGCTTCCGCTTGTTCCAAACAGGGAGGAGATCGGGCTTGCAGCCTGTGAACCGCCGGCGACCGCCTGTCCCATGGTTTCCATCTTGGCGAACTTGCGGATGCACTTGGCGTAGCTGTCGTCAATGCCGATGGACTGATAGGTCTGCACCATGCTGTCCACCTTGTTCGTGCGGCGCCTGGGGAAGAACACCGAGATGCCGAAGGCGTTGGTCATATTACTGCTGGTGCGGTTGTATTTGACCGCACTCTTTAATGATTCCGCGAGTTCCTTCGCTTCCGTTGTACCGATGTTTTTGGCCAGATGCACGAAATCCACCTGATCAATATGGGAGGTGGAAGCGAACTCCCGCGCACCTGAACGTGCCGTTGAGACCTGCTGGTATTCTCCGTTGTCGATCAGCGAAGAGACCTCTGTCGAGAATTCCGCCAGCTCCTGCGGAACCGTAGCGGACAGCTCCGCCAGATCAATCAGGGCGAGCGTGGTCTTCTGGCCGGGCACGGTACGGCTGCAGGTGTCGGTGAAGCTGTCGATGATGCTCTTTCCCAGATCCAGGGTCGGTATCGAGGTATTCTGTGCCAGCTCAGAGAGCCAGGTGGTATAGTACCAACCGACACCGGGTTCCGTCTCCTCGGAGGCGATCATATAATCCGCATTATCAGAGACCATCAGTCCGGTCTCCACGGTGGCCATCAGGCAGGCATCAAACCCGACGAAATCGAAATTGACACCGCCCTCCTCCAGCGCCCGGTTGATGCCGTCCAGCGTCATGGAGCCGCTGCTGGCGAATTTCTCATCATAGCCATAGCCGGCTGAGGAGCCGCCACCGTGATCCCACAGGATCAGTTCGTAGCGGTCCGCCGGGAAATTCTTCGCCCCCCACCGGATGAAACTCGCCAGGTTCTTCTCATCCGTCATGGGGACACTCCCCAGATTGTCCTGCAGGAGGATGAGCTGTCCGTTCCGGACCTGATAGATCTGGTTTGTGGAGCTGGAGATCACATTGTTCTGCCAGCGCTTGCAGCCGCCGGTATAGATGATGAGATTGATCTGATCCGAGGGTGTCGCCTGGAGCATTTCCTGGAGATCTTTGGATGCCATGCTGTTCTTGGATTCCAGATCGGTGCCGCACAGATACAGCAGGATCGTCACCGTATCCTGGCCATTCCCCTTCAGTACGGTCCTCTTGGGTGCTGCAGCAGCGCTGACTTCCCGGTTCAGCATTCCGGTATTCGGTGTCTCAATCCACTCTGACGCGGAAGATCCCGGCGTACTGAACAGATCCGCCAGTCCACCAATACTGCCCGTGCTGGTGTAGCCCGATGGTTCCGCAGAGGGGGCAGCACCCTCTGCCCCGTAGTTGACATAGGTCCCGGAGTCGCCCGATGTACTCTCATAGATGTCTTCGCCTGAGAACATCCCCAGCAGAGAGTTGCCCAGCAGCGTGGATACACCGCCGCCTCCGCCCAGCAGGACAAGCACAACGATGAGGATGGTCAGGATCGGACTGCGTCTGCCGCGGGAAGGACCGCCGGCGGAAACGCCGCCTCTGGCGGGATGTCTGCCGCTGTTGAGGCTTCCTCCCGACCCTGTGCTCGTTCCCGGACCCGCACCGCTTCCCACCGGGCCGCCGCCCAGTCCGGAGCCTCTGCGGGCCGCTCCGGTTCCGCCGTCCTGTATGTTCTTCTTTCTGCCAACCGGTCTGTTTTCCATGATGTTCTCCTTTGATATTATTCCGTGTAAACCGTCATCCCCTCCGATACCGGATGGAGTTTGATCCTCAGCGGATGCTGCGCCGTCTCGGCAGTCAGGGCCACAGGGAGCGCATACTGGTAGATCTGATTCCTGTCATCTGTGATCACCAGCTGTCTGTCCGTCTGGTGCAGATCCACCTCCGCCACCAGTCCCAGGATCGTCTCACCGGCTGCCAGCTGTGTCCCTTCCGGCAGCAGTCCGGATCCCGCGGTCTGTGGGGATGCCGTCCCCTCTGCCAGAAAGACTCCGGTGATGACATGACCGGTGGCATTCTGCAGGTGGAACGGGATACGGGTGTGCCGCTGCCGTTCCTCCGCTTCCTCCCGCTCCCTCTGCAGGGCAGCATTCATTGTAAGCTTCAGCGCATCGTATTCCTGCCGCAGGGCTTCGACCTCCAGCAGGGCGGCAGCAATCCGTTCCTCCTTCATGGCGGCATAGTCCCGCTCCGCCAGGATGGCCTCCCGTAGATTAAGAGCCAGGAGCGTCTCCTCCCATTCCACAGCGACAGACAACGCTTCTGCCTCCTCAGATAAAGCGATCACCTCCGTCGCACGCCTCGTTTCATGGAGCGAATGCACCGCAGCAACCACCTCAGGCAGTCTGTCTGAGGAAGACTGCGCACATCCACTCAGTGCCAGTACGATCAGAAACAGACTGAATACATGGCGGGCACGCCGGATCTGATAGACCGCCTGCTTCAGATGGTTGTAGAGACCGGATGTCAACGGGGACCGGGACAGCTTCGTCCTGAGCGGTGCCAGTGTCAGACAGCGGTAGAGATCAAAGCGCCGGATCTGGGATGCGCTCAGGTAGTGACGGATGATCGCACGGTGTTCCTTCTCCGAGAGCTGCAGGTGCTCCGGCGTCTCTGAGAAGCCGCCGCCCTCATAATCCGCGATCAGCCGGCCGGTGTAAACGGTCCGCGCATGTGCACGGCATACCAGCCGGAGGAACTGCTCATAGTCCGCCCGGACACGGAAGCGGGTATTGAAGTGGTTTCCGATCAAAAGCGACAGGTCGTAGATGCAGGCCTGGTGACAGGGCACGTTGCGGTACAGTCCGTAAGCATCCAGACGGGGATTGGATGCCACACGCTGTCCCGTCACCCGCTCATAGACATCCCCATAGTATATGGTCGGTGGCGGACCGTCCCCTGACCAGTCCGCAAGGGCGGTATCCCCGGGGCCTGGTCCCTGCAGCTGCCACAGCTGTCTGTCACCGGTGATGGTCCGGATCAGATCTGCCGCCACCTGCTCATCCGCAAAGTAATCGCCACAATTTAAGAACAGGACATAATGACTGTTCGGCGGTACCGGTGTGGTCTGTCTGGAGGCAAGTGCCGTGATGGCCTGATTCATGGCGTCATAGATGCCATTATCCTTCACCCGGATACACCAGGCAGGCGGCTGTGTGCCTGCTGCCTCCTCTGTCACGGCGGCGGATGCTTCTGTCTCTGACTGTAAATCATAACCATGGGATGCCAGATGCTTCCGGGCAGCTTCAAAGGAGCCGTCCGCGGAGCCACCATCCTTGATCAGGATCCCCGGCTGTAACGACTGGGATGTGATGCTCTCCAGTGTACGGAGGAGCTTGTCACCGGCATTATAGGAGACGATCAGAATCGTCAGCTTGGGTGTTGTCCGGGGATCATTCATGGGATTATTGTAGTACAGGGGCGGAATGTTGTAAACAATGAGAAGATCGAATGCCCGATCCCGTGAGATCCCACAGGCGATCGAAAACCCGATCCCGTGAAATCCCACAGGCGGCCTGCTCGCGCTCGTCGCAAGCTCGCGAACCACCTTGTGGGATCCCACGGGATCAAATCATCACTGGATCAACGTTGATTCATCTCTGCGAACCGCCTGTGGGACCTCACGGGATCAAACCTGAATTGTGACACTCACTCTTCCTCCCACAACAGGATATTGAGCCGGTCCGCCATTTCGCGGGCGGCTTTGGTGTAGGTCTGGTTCGTGAGTACCACGCCGATCATGCAGCCGTAGTAATCCCGTCCGGCGTAGATCTCCTGCACGGCGTGGACGCCCACCGGATGATCGTAGTACTTACACTGGAAGGCATAGGAGATGCCGTCCCGCTGGGCCAGGATGTCCGCGCCATAGTCCCCGCTGCCCGGCGTCACTTCGATGTGATGGAAGCCCCTGTTCTGTAACAGCTCCGCACAGTAATTCTCATAGCCGTGTCCGTCCATCTCCTCCTGGGGTTCCCGGGGAAAAGACATACGCCGGTATATGATCAGTGCGATCCCCATCAGGAGGAGGAACAAACATAGGAAAACGATCGGAAGATGTGCCCCCAGCCGCGCCAGAAGCCCTTCCAGAACACTCACATCGGCACCTCCACCTGCTCGGACAGATCCTTTAACAGGGCCTCGATCTGTCTGGAGATCTCAATGGTCATCTTCTCATTCAGCGAACGGAGTTCCACATTGTCCCTGTCCTGCAGCAGCTCATCATAGTGCCGGATGATCCTGCGGCGCATGGTGCGGAAACGCCCGGAGGAGATCTCATCGTCCGCATCGGTGGCAGAATCCTCTGCCTCCGCCATATCCGCCGGCAGCAGCTGCTCCCCTTCCTCTTCCTTCTGCGTCAGGAGCGGAAGCTTTATCCCGCCGGTCAGATCCGGCAGTCCCAGCTGTTCCGTGAACTTCGACAGACTGAATTTCGGCATCTCCACTCTGGGCAGCGGCTTCGACAGCGCCAGATAACGCACGGGCAGTGGCAGGTCCGCCTCCAGGATCTGCTTCTGCAGGGCGTCCTTTCCAAGGATATTGGTGAGGGCAAGAACCGCCGCGGAAGCAACCACGCCGACCACGATGCCGATGGGTCCCTCCGCAATCAGCACCACGCCGCTGCCGCCGCAGATCATGCCCACCAGGATCGTAATGATCGACTCAATGAGCAGTGTCGCGCCGGTCAGGCCGTCTCCGGAGAACATCTCATCCGTTCCGATCCGTCCCAGTACACTCAGATCCCCCGGGGAGACCCTGGAGGCGATCTCCAGGGAACGCTCCGGCAGGTGGTACTTGCGGCAGATCAGTGAGGTCTCCCGCTGCAGCTCGGCCGACATCCGCTCCATCCATGTCCCGACGGGCTCTAAGAGGAGCTTTGTGGCCTCCGCCGAATGGAGATAGTCATCAATGCGCTGCCGCAGAATGGGTTCAATATCCGCCAGCCGGACGATATTGCCCTTCCGCCAGTCCACAAGAACCGGTTTCACGGCCTTCATCAGGATCGGGTCGATCAGGACCACCTGGGCGATGCGGTACAGCTCCTCCAGATGTGCGGCCACAATGGTCTCTATGGCATCCGAACGGATATAAGCATCCACCTCCTGGCGGAACAGCTGCACCTCATCATCCACCCGCCCGCACCAGGACAGTCCCCGTGCGACAGAGAACTCCGGTTCTCTATCGTGGAACAGGATCGCTTCGGGGAATATCTCTCTGCACCACGCACTAATCCGCGGCATTCTGGAAACACCACCGGTCAGGAACAGCAGCTCCGGTGGTACCGCACCGATGCTCTCCCGTACGGTACGCAGTCCCTCAATAAACGCGTGATGGAAGGAGCGTCCGTTCAGCTCCGGACAGGCTTTCTCCGTCAGGATATCCGCAATCTCGCCATCCATCCGGATATCCAGGAGCTGGGTTCCGTCATAATTGATCAGGCAGGAGGTCTCACAGGCTTCCTCCCCATCACCGGAGAAATACTGCTCCTTCAGGTGCCTGGCGGTCAGCTCACAGTACACCCGCCAGGAGCTGCTCTCCTCAAACACCCGGGTAAGCCCCGCCGGATCCGCTGATCTGGCAATACACTCCCGCAGCAGCACCGCATCCATGATGCCGCCGCCCAGGGATACCTCCCCGCCGGTGTGGATCTCCTGCTCCCTGCCCTTATTCACGTAGGCAAAATCCGTCGTGGAGGAGCCGATGTCAATCACCAGCACCGACTTGGTCCGCAGATCCACATAGTCCCTGACGGCATTGGACTGCAACGCCCCCACCATCACGGCTCTGGACTCGGAGATCACACTGGGTGCAGGACAGCCCATGGCGATGAACAGCTCATGATACCGCTTCCTGGCCTCCTCATCCCAACCGGCGGGACATCCGATGGCAAAACAGTTGCTGTTCTCGCCGCCCACCAGTGCACGGTCGCTGCGCAGAAGCTCCAGGATTTTGGAGGCAAAATCACTGATCAGTCCCGCACTGTCCGATTGCGAATCCAGGAAACGGCTCTTGAAACGGACGGCACTGCGCAGCGCAGAGGAGACAGAGCGCTCCGCCGCTTCTCCGATCCTGCGTTCTCCATTGGGCATCACCGCCCAGGCCGTGATCTGGAGCGGTTCCCCGGCGATGGGTATGATCTGCGGCGGTGCTTCCGTTCCACTCTCCAGGCGTGCAATCGCACTTTCGCCGTCACCGATATCAAATCCCCAATAATACATATCCTGCTATGCTCCTGTGATTAATGATCATCCAGCGCCACCCCGGGGAGGAGGAGCTGTCCCTCTGCCATAAGCGCCGGGCGTTGTGTCATGCTTCCCTTTTTGGTGGGCAGCACGGTGAACATGTCTGCGTTCTGTCTGTCATATTCCACCAGCTCGATGCCCCGCTGCTGCATATAGCTCCTGACCTTTTTCAACTGCCGCAGCGCATATTCACCGTTTTCTGTATACAGCGCCTCCAGCAGATCCCCGAACAGCACCAGTTCGTCCTTGCTGATGGCGGAGGATCCCTGCTGCGAGCCGCCCTGCTTGCTGCGCGACAGCTGCAGTGCCTCGGAGAAGGTCTTCAGCTTCTGATCCATGGTACTGATGGTCCGGGTCAGGGTATCCCAAACCCGGTCCGCATCCAGGGTCATACGGACATCGGTCTGCCGCTCCGTGAACCACCCGCGTCCGGAGAGGAAGGAGAACACCACCGAAACCCCCATCAGAATGAACCGCACCACCTGCACCTCAACCAGCGGAAGCGCCGCACAGACCCCGGCCACCACGGCACCGATTAACAGATACGTGGATGCGGCATTGACCCTGCGGGAGGAAGTCTCCTTGACGGCACCCCCCGCCAGCAGTAACGACAGCTCATCCCGTACCACGGCCGCCATGGAATCCGCCACCAGCTGTCTCTCCGGATCATCCGGACACGCGGCGTTGTAGCGCAGCATCAGCTCACCGATCTCCTCCTGTATACCGCTTAAGCACCGGTCACGGTCTTCCCTGGTATCCGCATAGGCACGCAGAACACGCTTGACACGATCCTCGTCCTGCTCCAGCATACCCAGGATACTCATCTCTTCCATAAAAATGCACTTCCTTTCTACGCCGTCTCCTGCTGTCTGCGCACCAGATCCGCAAAAGCACCATCCTCCGCGATCAGTGTCTCGTAATCCCCGTCCTCCACGATGTGTCCGTCCTGCAGCACCGGCGCGTCACCCTCATTGTAGCGGTAGGTCAGATGACTCACCTCGACCCGTCCCGCCAGCTTGTCCGGCTGGGCATCCTTAATCGGTAGTGAGCTGACAGCTTATTCTATCGTGTTTGCAGAATCGTTTCAACCGTCAGAAACAGAGCAGCCCCGGCGGATGGCCGGGGCTGTTCTCATTCATAGACTGATTTTTGATACCAGTCTTATTTGATGACCAGGTTGCTGTACTTCTCCAGATCCTCGCGGATATCGGAATCGAACTTATAGCCGTGCTTCTGCTTGATCACCAGGCCATCCTTCGTGTTGGCGAATGCATTCTTGCCGATGTAGATGATGTTCGATGCATCCTCGAAGGCCACCTTCTCCAGTCTCCTGCAGTACCGGAATGCTGCCTTGCCGATGGTGTCCACCGTATCCGCCATGATGACCTTCTTCACATCGCTCTTCTTGAAGGCCTTGGCTGCGATCCTCGTCACGGGAACCATGTAGGTCTTGCCGTTAGATACCAGGTAAATGTATCTCGGGATCTCCACCTTACCCGCGCCTACGGAATCCGTGTAGGTCGCTTCCATGGTGTTGTGGTCGATGTCGTACACGCCGCCATCATAGATGAAGTCGGTGATGTCGTGATCAATCGTCTCCGGTGTCGGCGACGGAGTAGGCTCCGGTGAAGGCGTGGTTCCCGTTACCGTCACGGCCGTGGAGGCATAGAGCTTGTTGTCAATGTAGGCGTAGATATAGGCAGTGCCTGCCTTCTTACCAGTCACATTATAGGACGTGCCGCTGGTATTGGTCGCAGCAACCGTCACGATACTGGTGTCGCTGGACGTGTAGGTGATGACCTTGCCTGTCAGGTTGGTGCCTGTGACATAACCGGAGATCGTGGAGCCCGCTGTCATGCTGGCAGCTGCGCCGGTAGAGAGGACGACCGTCGGTACCTTCTCCTCTTCCTTGGCCTTGGCAGAGACGGTTACGGTCGCGGTGACGGTGGCCAGCTTGGTCTTGCCGTCCTTGGCGGTATAGACGCCGGTGACGGTGATCTCCACATCCTTCTCGGTCTTGTTCTCTGCCGCCTTGAGGGTTACAGAACCCACGCCCTTGTCGGTGGCTGCACCGGACAGGGTTGCTGCATCACTGGGAGAGGCGCTGAAGGTCCAGGTGCCATCCGTTGCCATATCGCTGCCTGCCTTCGCTGTCAGCGCCAGATCCCCGCCGGCTGCGGCGATGGTTGTCGTTGCGGGCGTCATGGTGGCGGAGGTGGCGGGTGTTGTACCTTCTGCTACGACTTTCACAGGGAAATCAAGTGTTAACGGTCCCACATATTTTACCTGTGCAGCAGTTGCATTGTCGTCACTATACTTTGTCTTAATTGAAACCGTTGCCGTACCCTCTCCTACTGCTTTCAGTTTAATTGTAGCAGCGCCATAGCTGTTTGCTACTCCATCAGGAACAACACTTTCGACTTTTACAACGGACTCATTACTTGATTTTACAGAATAATAGTACAAGGTATCTTTGATTGGAGGAGCAGGTAGATTTGCCTCTCCATCAACATACGCTCCTGCATATGCCTTTTTGTTTATATAGACATCAATATTACCCTGTTGACCTGCCACAATCGAACCTGTTGACGTATCCTTGGTATCCAATGAAACACCAAATCCTGATGCTGCCAGATTTATAACAACATATTTTCCACATCTGTTATTCCAGGCAGCACTTCCATCATAATTTGTGAAATTCTTTGCAT
>JAFSYF010000257.1 GCA_017443695.1 Butyrivibrio sp. | reverse complement strand
GCCCGTGATGATCGGCGTGTGGACATAGACGAAGCCCCTTTCCTGGAAGAAGCTGTGGATCGCAAATGCTGCCAGGGACCGCACACGAAAGACGGCTTCAAAGGTGTTGGTGCGGGCACGCAGATGCGGAATCGTCCGCAGATACTCCATGGAATGGCGCTTCTTCTGCAGCGGATAATCCGGTGTAGATGCACCCTCCACCTCAACGGATGTCGCCTGGAGCTCAAAGGGCTGCTTGGCCTGCGGTGTCGCCACCAGGGTGCCTGTCGCGATGATCGCGCTGCCGACGTTCAGCTTGCTGACCTCCGCGAAATTGGACAGCGTCTCCGTATAGACGATCTGAAGCGGTGTAAAATAGGTACCGTCATTGATGACGATGAATCCGACGGTCTTGGAATCCCGGATACTGCGGATCCAGCCGCCTACGGTAATGGTTTTGTCTGTATACTCCTGCGGCGCCTGAAACAGCGCACTGATATCTGTCATCTTCATAGCTTCCTCCCAATTATCATAATATTCGCTTTACTTTGCCGGCTCCTTCACCGTTGCCTGTTCCGTCAGGAACTCCGCAACCTTGTGGCCCAGCAGTTCTTCCCGGTACCCCTCCTTGGAGACACCCAGTGCCTTCAGGTAATCATCCAGATTGTCATACGGCTGCGTAGCACTGGAGAGATCCTCTTTGATCGATGCCTCCAGCTCTTCGTCCGTGATCGTGATGCCCTCCTGCGCGGCGACATCCGCCAGCACCAGATAGCGATTTGCGGTCTGCTTGGCCCGGTCCCTGATATACTCCTCCGCCGTGCCGGTGAAATTGTTCTGTGTCATCAGCATGTTGACGAAATCATCCGCTGTCACCGTATAGCCATACATCGCGCTGTAATTCTGTGCCATCAGTGTCGCCTGCTGGTTGAACTGCGCCACATAGCGGTCAACCATCTCCTGCGGTGTCTCGCTGACGATGGCGTTCCCCACCACCTTTTCGATCACGGCCTCCTCAACCTTTTCCTTATAGGTCTCATCGTCCTGGGCCTGCATCTGCTTCTGCAGATAGGTCTTCAGGCTCGCCATATCGGTGACACCCTCCAGCCCCAGACCTGCCGCATACGCATCGTCCATGGGTGCCTGCACCTTGATGGAATGCACTGTCGTCTCGAAGATGACCTCCTTGCCCGCCAGGTTCTCCGCATGGTAACTGTCCGGGAACTTCAGCTCCAGATCTCTGGTCTCCCCAATCTCGGCGCCGATCAGACCCTCCTCAAAGCCATCGATGAAGGAGTGGGAACCGATCACCAGGTCATAGCTCTCCGAGGTTCCGCCGTCGAAATACTCATCCGTCTCCTTCAGTCGTCCGGCGAAGGCGATATTGACCGTATCCCCCTCTTGCACCGGACGCCCCGTCACCTCCTTGGATGCGGGCATCGACTGCTCCATATATTCCAGATAGGTCTCCACATCCTCCGCGGAGATCTCCGGCTTCTCCACCTCAACCGTGACACCCTTATAGTCTCCCAGTTGAACGAGGCTTTCCAGATCCACATCACGGATGTAGGCATTCGCCGCATTCAATGCTGCCTCCAGTTCCTCCGATGTGCCTGCCGCCTCAGAGATGGCAGTTGCCGCATCCGACACAGCCTCCGCCGCGCTCTGGATGTCCTGCTCCGACACATTCTCACAGCCGCCCAGCACAGGCGCTGTCAACGCCAGGGCCAGAACGGCAGCCACTCCTTTTCCGATCAGATACTTTTTCATAATCCCTCTCCCTTTTGAATATGATATAATCCGCATTATTACCATTCACAGTTCCTGTGAACGGTAACGGCGAATCGTACATTCCATGCGTTCTACGAGCGCGGCCCGATTCGCTGCCTGCCTCGGGATTCGCAAGCTCACCCTCGCGGAATGGCGGCAATAAACAATAATACAGTTCTATCATATCACATCTTGCCGCACAACTCAAAGTCTGCTATAATATTTCTTTGAATTTTAATGTACGGAGGAAAGAAATGTGAGTACCGGGTGGATCGTTTTCATCATCGTCCTCGTCATCCTGGCAGCCGCTACCATTGCCCTCGTCATCTTCGGGCGCAGGATGCAGAAGAAGCAGGCCGAGCAGGAGCAGCAGATGGAGGCCGTCAAACAGAGCGTCTCCATGCTGATCATCGACAAGAAACGGATGAAGCTCAAGAATGCCGGGCTTCCACAGGCAGTGATCGAACAGACGCCGCGGTTCCTGCGGGGCAGCAAGCTTCCCATCGTCAAGGCCAAGGTGGGTCCGCAGATCATGTCCCTGATCTGCGACGAGAAGATCTTTGATCAGGTTCCTGTGAAAAAAGAGGTCAAGGCCACCGTCAGTGGCATCTACATCACCTCCGTACGGGGACTGCATGGCAAGACCATTGTGGAGGAGAAGAAGCAGAGCCGGTGGGCCAGCTTTGTTTCCAAGCTGCAGGAGAAGGCCGGTGCAAAGCCGGTTAAATGATGAAGAAAATCGAGTGCAAAAAAGGACTGAGCAGCAGCTCAGTCCTTTTTCATTTCCATGTGATTAACGCCCTATCATCCCTGGATGTTGCCGGAATTCTGCGCCACCGTCACCGCATCCTGTTTGGCCGTCTCCTCTGCCTCCTGCTCCTGGTTCTTATTCGTCAGCTTGTCAAAACCCTTCATGACCGCGTCATAGGTCTGCTTCGAGATGTCCGGCAGCTCTTTGCCCCAGGCCTTCGTGGCTTCCTTGAAGCCCTTATCAAAAGCATCCCGCATTTGATTCAGCTTGTCCGGATCATCTCCCACCAGCGCCTGGGCGAAATCAAGGATTCGGTCTGAGGTCTGCTTGACGCCCCAATATCCATTTTCGGAGATATCCTCCTGCGCCTGGGCGCGCGCCGCCTCAGAGACGGTGCCCAGCTTCCCCTGTGCCAGGAAGGACCACACATTATCGGCCTTGGCCAGTGCGGTTCCCTGTCCCTGCAGCGTCTGCTGGACGATGTCCATGAGCTGGTTCTTGCGCTCCTCCAGATCTGCCTTCATCTGCTCCACCAGCGTCGCGTTCTTGTAACCCTTCTGGGTGACAGCCGGGCTCACCGCATCTGTGGATTTCTCAAAGGAAGCACCTGTGGCAGCCGCCGTGTTCTGTGCCGCGGTATTCTCAGCGCCCTTTGCGGTTTCCGCTTCGCTCTTCTTACCGGCAGACTTCGTCTTATTGTCGTAATATGTACTTGTGGCATTGGTACCTGTGGTAACTCCGTTTACACTCATCATAGACTCCTTTCTATCTGAGATTCAGTTGCCAGTTTGCGGGTTTCATCCGATCTATGGGAACAGGGCTCTACTTCTGCAGCTGTTCCGAATAGACATCTACTCCTGTCTTATTTATCGGCACGCTTCAATAAATACTTTAACCGATTTTTCACAAAAAACAACTTAAAAGAATCTGAACTATCCCTTATACTAATTGCAACAGGAGGAGACATCCATGCAGATTCTTGAGACCAATGCCTATGCCAAAATCAACCTCGCACTGTGTATCACCGGACGCAGATCAGACGGCTACCACCAGCTGGATATGCTCATGCAGTCCATCGATCTCCACGACACACTGACCTTTACTGCGCAATCCGGCCTGACACTGGAGGTCGCCACCGATGCAGCGGCCGGTATCAATACCGCAGGGATCCCCGTCGGCGCGGACAATCTGATCCTGCGGGCCGCCGAACGGATGCAGAAGGCATTCCACCATAAGCACACGCAGGAACCGCTGCCCGGCGCGCATATCCGTCTCGTCAAGCGCATTCCCATGGCCGCAGGACTGGCCGGTGGCTCGGCGGACGCAGCCGCAACGCTCCTGGCTCTGAATGAACTGTGGCAGGCCGGACTGGGTACCCTCACTCTCTGCCGGATCGGTGCGGAGCTGGGCGCTGATATTCCCTACTGCCTG
>JAFSYF010000256.1 GCA_017443695.1 Butyrivibrio sp. | reverse complement strand
TAACGATACGCTGGCGCATACCGCCGGAATACTGGAACGGGTAATCATCAAACCGGTTCTCGGCATTGGGGATGCCCACCTTTTTCATCAGATCAATGGCACGGGCCCTGGCTTCAGCCTCCGAACAGTTCTGATGCTTCAGGATAATCGAGGTGATCTGCTTTCCAATGGTGATGATCGGATTCAGGGAGGTCATGGGATCCTGAAACACCGTAGCAATCTTGGAACCACGCACCTTGGTCCAGTCTCCCGGATAGGTGACCTTGGAGAGATCATTCACACACTCGCCATGAAGCCGTTCAGGTGTCTCATCGGTGTAACGGACGTAGAGGATGTCGTTGCAGACCTGCCTGCGGACTTCCGTATCATCCAGATCCAGTCCCATGATCATGGCCTGCTTATAGGAGTTCAGCAGCTGATTGATGGATTTCACCCGGCGGCGGATCCCGAAACGTCCCACAGAGAGGTAGATCTCCTTCGCCAGCAGCTCATTCCTGCGCAAAAGCTCCGCCGAGGGTGCCGCTGAAGTCTCTTTCGCATACTGCGCCTGCAGCTGTGACATCTGTGTCTGATACTGTGTATTATAAGTGGTATCCGCCTGCAGTGCCTGACGATGTCTGGCAATGAGATCCTTCCTCTCCTGCTCAACCACCCTGATCTGCTCCGCCAGCCGCTCAATCTCCGCAGTGGTTTCCTGGATCCTGGCCTGCTCATGCTTCGGATCGAAGGTCTGCCGCAGGTTCATGGCGTCCGTACGCTTGAATTCAAGGTCCTTCAGCTTGGTATCAAAACGCTCCGCATCTTCATCCGACAGCGTTTCCTTCGCTTTGCGCTCCGCCTCCAGCGCACGCATCTTCTTCCAGGTATCCGCACCGGCGATGTACCTGGCATACGTATTCAGCTTTCCCTTTGTATAGTCGATCAGCCAGTTGGCCGTACCCGTCAGTTCCACCACGGTGTCGATCAGATCCGGATCATTGAAGATGATGGAGCCTTCATCAATATAGCCGTTGCTCTCCAGCATGCCGGCGAAAGTCTTGGTAAAGACGGATTTACCGGAGCCGGATTCCCCGACGATGGCGATGGACTCATTCTCATAAATATCAAGGGAAATACCGCGGATGGCTGTCAGGACACGGCCACGCACGCGGAATTTCACCACGAGATCTTTGACGGATAGCAGGACGTTGCGTTCTTTCATAATAACCTCTCGTTACATATGTGTTCTGGGATCTGAAGCATCACCCAGGTTCTGTCCTGTGACATAGAGGGAGATGGTGATGATGGCAGCAATAGCAACCGGGCTCCAGAACTCAATCTCCCAGCCCGGGGTCACCATGGCACTCTCCGCCTCATAGATCAGCTTACCGAGGGACATATCACTCATGCCCATACCGATATAGGACAGGAAAACCTCATAGGAGATATAGGACGGAATCTCCACCGCCGCGTAAGTCACAATAACTGAAGTCATAAACGGCAGGATGTTGCGGGTGGCAATCCGTGTAATCGGTGTTCCGAGACAACGGGAGGCCAGATTGTACTCTCTGTCACGGATGATGATCACCTGTGTCCGGATGAAGTAAGCGATGGCGATCCACCCGGTCACGGTCAGTGCGAACACCATGGTCCAGAAGCTGGGGGAGAAAATCATCACCAGCACAGAAATCAACAGGATGTATGGCACATTGCCGACGATATTGTAGACCTCTGTCATAAACAGATCAATCTTCTTGGAGAAGCCCCAGACGGCACCCAGCAGAACGCCGATGGTCATATTGATCAGGGCGCAGATGAAGGCCAGAGATACCGAGATCCGTGCACCAAACCAGATGGCGTCAAAGGTCGGCTGGCCGGATGCACCCGCGCCGAGGATCCAGTGCAGGGAGAAGCCGTAGCGCTTCAATGCCTGCGCCGGCTTCAGATGCTTCGTGGTGGAATCCATAATGTTGGCGAAACGGTCATACTCGATGAACATCGGGTACAGGTAAGTGAACAGAATCAGAATCAACAGAATTCCGAGG
>JAFSYF010000255.1 GCA_017443695.1 Butyrivibrio sp. | reverse complement strand
GGAATGCTCCATGACTGCGCCAAGAACCTTTCAGAGCAGGAGCAGCTGCAGTTCTGCCGCAAGCATCATATCGACGTGACGGAGGTGGAGGAGGAGAATACGGCACTGCTCCATGCCAAGAACGGCGAGTGGATGTCGGCACATAAATACCATATAGATGATCCGGAGATTCTGGGGGCGATCCGGTGGCATACCACGGGGCGCCCGGGGATGACTCTGCTGGAAAAGATCATTTACGTGGCGGATTTCATTGAACCGAATCGGAAGAAGCTGGAATGCCTGCCTGCAATCCGGCAGGAGGCGTACAGGGATATTGATGCGACGGTATATCATATTGCGGAGGCGGTGACGGGTTTTTTGTCCACCCAGGGCAAGGCTACCGATGATATGAGCATGAAAACACTCCGATATTATCAGGATATTCTGGAGGGGAGAAGAAAAGATGGCGGAACGGAATAAAGCGCAGGAGATGGCAGGGCTCGCCATCGCCGCATTACAGGACAAAAAAGGAGAGGATCTCCGGGTGATCGATATCAGCAAGGTGTCGACACTGGGGGATTACTTCATCATAGCCAGCGGCGGAAACGCACGGCAGGTTCAGGCGATGATCGATGCCGTGGATGAGAAGCTGGGCCGCGCAGGCTTCGAGGCGAAGTCCGTGGAGGGTTATGAGGGCGGCCGTTGGGTGCTGATGGACTTCGGGGATATCATCATCCATGTATTCGATCAGGAGAACCGGCGGTTCTATGACCTGGAACGGATCTGGAGGGATGGGGAGACCATCCCCGCAGATTCATTTGTAGATGCGTAAGACACCGTATACCTTGCCCAGGATCTTGCAGTCATCGACGATGATGGGATCCATGGTGTCATTCTCCGGCTGAAGACGGATGTGTCCATCCTCCCTATAGAAGGTTTTCACCGTGGCGGAGTCATCGATGAGAGCCACCACCTGATCGCCGTTTCTGGCGGTATCGCAGGACAGGACGAAGAGACGGTCTCCGTCGAAGATGCCGGCGCCGATCATGGAGTCGCCTTTGACATTCAGGAGAAAGCTCTCTCCGTGGGGCACCACCTCCGCCGGTACTGGATAATAGCTCTCAATGTTCTCCTCCGCCAGAATGGGGGTACCGGCAGCTACACGGCCAACAACCGGGAGACTCACCACTTCTGTACGGACCATCTGGAAGCTGTCGTCGCAGATCTCAATGGCGCGCGGCTTGGTGGGATCCCGGCGGATATAGCCGTTCTTCTCCAATGTGGAGAGATGGGCATGAACCGATGAAGTGGATTTCAGATTCACCGCTTCACAGATCTCACGCACCGCCGGTGGATAACCTTTGGCCAGTGTCTGCTCTTTGATATATTCCAGGATTTCTTCCTGTTTTTTCGTGATTTTTCCTTTTTCCATGGATTCCTCCCTGCTGATACCGGTTTGATGGCGGTATTTGTGGGTTTCTATTTCTGATATTATACCACAGGAGAATATAGAAATGCAAACACTTATTCGGAACAGATGTTTGTAAGTTCGCGGACCGCCTCGCGGGATGTTCCCGGGGCCTCGATTGACATGGTGCCGTACAATAAGCACTTTTTAATGTAAAATCTGGCTGAAAATGATACAATAGATAGTAAATTGTTTAACTATATGAGGGTATAAAGATGAAAATACGATCGGTTGCACTGATTGGAGCGGGAGCGGTGGGCTCCTATTTCATCCATGGCCTGACAGACAGGCCGGGGATTGATTTCATGCTGGTGGCAGAGGGAGACCGGCTGGTACGTCTGAGAGAAGGCGTCCGGATCAATGGCAGAACCTATCTGCCGCCTGTCCGAACACCGCAGGAGGCGGGTGCACCGGATCTGATCCTGATCGCGGTCAAGTATCCGGGTCTTTCAGATGCGGTACGCATGATTTCAGAGATGATTTCTGAGGATACCATGGTGATATCCCTGCTGAATGGCATAGACAGTGAGGAAATCATCGGGAATGCCGTGGGGCCGGCGCATATGCTCTACGCACTGATGCGTATTCAGGCATGGCGCAGGGACGGGGAGTTTCTGTTCGATCCGGAGGGAACTGCCGGGATGTTTTTCGGCGAGATCCACTCCAGAGAGAAAACAGAACGCGTGCTGGCCGTGGAGGAGTTACTCGACGGCACCGGGATCCGCTGTACCTTTGTCCCAGATATCCAGGGAGAGATCTGGAACAAATACGCGAGCAACATCTGCCGGAATCTCCCGCAGGCCATGCTGGGGGTCGGATATGGCGCCTATGCGGACAGCACGCATCTGGCCTGGATCAGAGATGCGATGGATGAGGAGGTGCACAGAATCGCTGCGGCGAAGGGGATTCAGATCCCTGCCATGAGTGCCAAGGCCGCTGAGGCCTGGCAGACGGTGGAGAAATCTGCCCGGTTCTCCACGCTGCAGGATCTGGATGCCCACAGACACACGGAGGTGGAGATGTTTCTGGGGGTACTGCTGCAGATGGCGGAGGCGCTGGGTATTCCCACGCCGGCCTGTGCATTCGCGTATCACTTTATCAAAGCAATGGAAGAGAAGAACGATGGGAAGTTTGACTACTGAAACCATGAACTGCGGCGATTGCCGGGAGAGGAGATAAAATGAGTGCATTATTCCATCTGTTACCGTTCCTGCTGGTTGCCATCCTGCTTGTGCTGGTGGTGGTCTGTGGCTATGTCAAGGCACCGCCGGACAAGGCCTTCATCATTTCAGGAATCCGGCGTCATCCGCGGATCCTGATTGGGCGCGCCGGCATCAAGATCCCGTATTTCGAGCGGGTGGACGTGCTGTATCTGGGCCAGATGACGGTGGATATCAAGACAGAGCAGTCGGTTCCGACGAATGATTTCATCAATGTCAACGTGGATGCGGTGGCCAAGGTGCGGATCGGCACAAGTGAGGAGGCGATCCAGCTCGCCGCCAAGAACTTCCT
>JAFSYF010000254.1 GCA_017443695.1 Butyrivibrio sp. | reverse complement strand
GGACTGACCGAGTATGTTTACACCGAGGGCAACGCGGACGGCATTCAGAAGACGCTGAAGTTCATGGACCGGGATTTCGACGGACTGCTGTTTGTGAACCTGGTGGATTTTGATATGCTGTACGGCCATCGCAGGGACCGGGACGGATATGCCAAAGCGCTGACCTATTTCGATGAGCGGCTGCCTCTCATGGAGGAGAAGCTGCGCCCCGGAGATGTCCTGATGATCACGGCGGACCATGGCTGTGACCCCTGCTATACAAAGACCACGGACCATACCCGGGAGTATATTCCTTTACTGATGACAGGAGACCGGATCCGGACCGGTAACCGCGGCACGCGCAGCACCTTTTCGGACATTGCGGTGACGGTGTTGGACATTCTGGGCGTGCAGCCGGAGTTTTCCGGAAAATCTATGCTGTAAATAAAGTGAATCCCCCGGAAGTGTTTCACGGGCGGTTTGCGAGCCCCAGACGAGCGCGAGCAGACCGCCTGTGAGATACTTCCGGGGGAAGCAGGTACGAATTAACAGGAGATCACACGATGAGTACGAGAACAACACAGGAAGAGATCCGGCGCAGACGCACCTTCGCCATCATCTCGCACCCCGATGCGGGGAAAACCACCCTGACGGAGAAATTCCTCCTCTACGGAGGCGCCATCAATCTGGCCGGCTCCGTCAAGGGCAAGGCCACGGCGCGCCACGCGGTTTCGGACTGGATGGAGATCGAGAAGCAGCGTGGTATCTCCGTGACGAGTTCTGTCCTGCAGTTTGAATATGACGACTGCTGCATCAACATCCTTGACACACCTGGACACCAGGATTTCTCCGAGGATACCTACCGGACGCTGATGGCGGCGGATCAGGCCATCATGGTCATCGATGGTTCCAAGGGCGTGGAGGCGCAGACCAAGAAGCTGTTCAAGGTCTGTACCATGCGTCATATTCCGATCTTCACCTTCATCAACAAGATGGATCGTGACGCCATGGACACCTTCGAGCTGCTGGATGACATTGAGAACAACCTGGGTATCGCCACCTGCCCCCGTAACTGGCCCATCGGCTCCGGCAAGGACTTCAAGGGGATCTACGACCGGGAGTCCGGTCAGATCGTCACCTATGCCGATACCATGAAGGGCACGAAGGAGGGAACGGAGACCCTGATCCCGCTGGAGGATCAGGCGGCGGCTCAGGCGGCGACAGGAGAGGCAGCCTACGAGCAGCTGACGGGTGAGCTGGAGCTGCTGGACGGTGCCGGTGCGGAATTCGATGTGGAGGCGGTTCGCCGCGGGGAGCTGACGCCGGTATTCTTCGGATCCGCCCTGCAGAACTTCGGTGTGGAGCGGTTCCTGAAGCGGTTTCTGGAGCTGGGTATGGCACCCGGCGGACGGACAGCCGCAGATGGTGCGGAGATCGACGCGGAGACACATGATTTTACCGCTTTTGTATTCAAGATCCAGGCCAACATGAACAAGGCACACCGTGACCGGATCGCCTTCATGCGGATCTGTTCCGGCCGCTATGATGCCGACGCTGAGGTGAAGCATGTCCGTTCCGGGCGCGTGATGCGCCTGTCACAGCCCCAGCAGCTCATGGCAGATGAGCGGAAGATCCTTTCGGAGGCTTTCGCAGGGGATATCATCGGTGTCTTCGACCCCGGTCTCTTCGCCATCGGGGACACCCTCTGCATGCCCAGAGACAATGTCACCTATGAGGGCATTCCCACTTTTGCGCCGGAGCATTTCGCCCGGGTACGGCAGGTGGATACCATGAAACGCAAGCAGTTCGTCAAGGGAATAGAACAGATCGCCCAGGAGGGCGCCATCCAGATCTTCCAGGAGTACAACACCGGCATGGAGGAGATCATCGTCGGCGTGGTGGGCGTGCTGCAGTTCGATGTGCTGAAGTTCCGCCTCCAGAGCGAGTACAACGTGGAGATCATCCTGGACAACCTGCCCTATGAGTACATCCGCTGGGTGGATAGCCCGGATGTGGACATGGACCGTCTCTCCGGCACCTCGGATATGAAGAAGATCCGGGACATGAACGGCAGACCGCTGTTGCTGTTCATCAACGAGTGGAGTCCGCAGATGACGATTGAGCGGAACAAGGGACTGATACTGTCGGAGTTCAGGAAGAATTAGGCTGGGGCGGTATGCGCTTCTTTTCCATCAAAAAACTGCCCCTTCTGTTGTGCGCCTGTCTCCTGCTCTGCACGGGCTGTGAGGATCCGCATCCGGTGCGGTCCTATCTGCAGAAGCTGGGGATGGTGGATCCGGACGAGTACCGGGATGAGCCGGAGACTGGTACCGACTGGAGCGGGAGTATTCCGGGAATCTGGAGCCCGCAGCAGACGCAGGCGCCTCTGCCGGAGGAGCCGGTGACACCCATCGCCGCGGAAGTGCTGGAGCCGGAGCCTGTCGATGAGGATGCCGTCAACAGTTCTGTGGATGAACTGATTCAGAGGATGCGCCAGCAGACGGGTCTGGATGCATGGGACACCGCCGCGTCATCGGAGACGGGAGCTGGTGTCGGCATCGAGGTGGAGACGACGGAGGACGCCTACAGTGATGCGGCAGCGCAGCGCACCAGGAATGCCATCGGGCTGACAACAGCCGGCATCCGGCAGACCAGGGCGGAGCTGTCCGGTCTGTATGCCTATGAGCATCTGAGTGATGAGGGGCAGGGTCTCTATGCGGAGATTTACACGATCCTGACCATGCGCGGGGAGGACATCGTTATCTCCACCCTGGATGAGAAGGTGATGGACATCGTCTATCATTTCGTGATCGCGGATCATCCGGAGCTGTTCTATGTGGACGGTTACAGCTATACCCGCTACAAACGCGGAGACCGCCTGGTGAAGATCGGCTTCGGCGGCATCTACAATTGTTCGGAACAGATCCAGGAGGCCAGGGCGCAGAAACTGGAGGAGAATGCGCAGCAGTGGCTGGCGGGACTGCCGGCCGGGGCAGATCAGTATGAGATCGCCAAATACATCTATGAGAAGGTGATCGAGCACACGGAGTATGTGCCGGATGCGCCGGAGAATCAGCAGATCACCTCGGTACTCCTCTATGGTGCTTCGGTCTGTCAGGGGTATGCGCGCGCGATGCAGTATCTCCTGAACCTGTGCCGGGTGGAGGCCACACTGGTCACCGGTGATGTGGAGGGCGGCCCCCACGCGTGGGTGCTGGCGCTGATTGATGGCAGCTACACCTACATCGATCCCACCTGGGGGGATGCCTCCTATCAGGTGGCGGAGGGCGGAGCGGGAGACAACACCAAGTTCCCGATGATCAATTATTCCTACCTGTGCGTGACGAGTCAGGAACTATCCCGGACCCATACGGTAACGGACATCGTACCGCAGCCGGCCTGTACGGATATGAGCGTCAACTATTATGTCCGGGAGGGGGAATACTTCATCGAGTTTGATACATCTGCCCTCGCCAAACTCTTTGAGCGCCGCTATGGCGACGGGAGCAACAATGTGACGATCAAGTGTTCTACCAGGGAACTCTACGATACCATGGTGGACAGTCTGATCCGCAAACAGGGGATCATGGGCTATCTGCGAGGGGAGAACACTTCTTTCTCCTATTCCCTGCTGGAGGATCAATATACCATCATTGTGTGGTTGAGTTAGGGCAGTATTGCTGTTATACTATATAGTAACATATAGGTCAGGGAGTACTGGCGCGGGAGGCAGGCATGACGAAGGAGAAAATCGGAACGGTTAAGATTGCGGATGATGTGGTGGCGCGGATCGCGGCACTGGCAGCGCTGGAGGTAGACGGTGTCTCCGCACTGGCAGGCGGCTATACAGCGCAGATGATGGAGAAGGTCAGCAGGGGCAATCTCGGCAAGGGCGCCAAGGTGGCCGTCGGAGATGGTGAGGTGCGTGTGGATCTCGCGATTTTCCTTGGGTACAGCTTCAATATCCCCACGACCTGCCAGCTGGTGCAGAACAAGGTGCAGACGGCGATTCAGAACATGACAGGCCTGCATGTGTCGGATGTTAATGTGAGGATCGCGGGCATCACGATGCCGGAGGCCTGACCGGATGCGGCGCTCTGAGCTGAGAGAACAGATCTTCCTCCTGTTGTTCCGGGAGGAGTACCACCGGCATGAGGATATGGCGGAGCAGGAGCAGCTGTTCGTGGAGTATGCGGGAGAACCCCTGTCTCAGGAGGATGCGGACTATATCCTCGGCAAATACGAGCAGATCGCACAGAGACTTCCGGAGATCGACAAGCAGATCAACCAGGAGACCTCCGGGTGGGAGACGGGCCGGATGGCCAAGACAGATCTGGCAGTGATCCGTCTGGCGATCTACGAGATCCTCTATGACGAGACGGTGCCCACGGGAGTGGCGATCAACGAGGCTGTGGAGCTGGCCAGGAAATATGGCCAGGACAGCTCCCCCTCTTTTGTAAACGGAGTACTGGCGAAATTTGCGTAATACGGCATATACGGTCAGTCAGATCAATAATTACATCAAGCACATGTTCCAGCAGGACTTCCTCCTGCAGAGCCTTACGGTAAAGGGAGAGATCAGCAACTGCAAGCTCCACAGTTCCGGGCACATCTATTTCACATTGAAGGACGAGAAGGGGGCATTGCCCTGCGTTATGTTCCGCGGAGACCGTCTGAAGGGGCTCTCTTTTGAGCCTGTAGATGGGATGGCGGTGCAGGTCACAGGGACGATTGATGTCTATGAGCGTGACGGCCGCTATCAGCTCTATGCCAGACGGATGGAGCGTGATGGCCTGGGGCTTCTGTACGAGCGTTATGAGGCATTGAAAAAAGAACTCGCCGAGCGCGGCATGTTCGCAGAGGAGTACAAAAGTCCGCTGCCGAAATATGTCCGCACGTTGGGGGTTGTGACGGCGCCGACGGGTGCGGCGGTACGGGATATCATCTCCGTCTCGACGAGGCGGAATCCGCATATCCGGATCCTGCTGTATCCCGCCATCGTGCAGGGGGATGCCGCGGCGGCCTCCATTGTGGATGGCATCCGGACCCTGTCCCGGACAGAGGCGGATGTGCTGATCGTCGGACGGGGCGGTGGCTCCATAGAGGATCTGTGGGCATTCAATGAGGAGATCGTCGCTGAGGCGATCGTCAACTGCCCGATCCCGGTGATCTCCGCCGTGGGCCATGAGACAGATGTGACCATTGCGGATTATGTGGCGGACAGGCGTGCGCCGACCCCCTCTGCGGCTGCGGAGCTGGCGGTATTTGAATACAGCCGTTTCTGTCAGGATCTGGAGGATCTGGCCCGGATGCTGGAGAACGGGATGGAGGAGCGGCTGGAGGAAGCAAGAACCATTCTGGCAGGCCATGAGCGGGCGCTGCAGTTCCGGTCGCCCCAGGGACGTATCCGCAGCCAGCGGGAACGGCATGCGCAGGAGGAGGAACGGCTGATACGTGCGATGCAGCGTACTCTTCAGGCGTACCGCCAGCGGCTTGCCATAGAGGACAGGCTGCAGCAGGGAATGAACCGGGCACTGGAGCGGAGGCGTCACCGGCTGGATATGGATATCGAACGACTGAAGGGACGTTCTCCGCTGGATCGTCTCAAATCGGGCTATGCCCGGGTGGAGGATGCTGCCGGGCATGTGGTGCGCAGCATCGACCAGGCGGAACCGGGGATGGTGCTGACCCTGTCGTTTGCGGATGGATGGGTACGTGCGGCGGCACAGGAGAAAGGACGGTATGGCGGCAAAGAAGAAGGAACAGAATACACCCGATAAGGCCCTGTATCTGAATGAGAATGGCGAGCGCCTTAGCGTGGAGGAGTGTTTCCGGGAGATCGAGGGACGGATCGGTGCGCTGGAGGATGAGGAGCTTCCGCTGGAGGAGGCCTTTGCGCGCTACAGTGAAGGAATGGCGCTGATCCGGTATGCCGGGGCAGCGATCGATGCCGTGGAGCAGCAGGTACAGCAGATCGCGGCGGACGGAGAGAGGAAGGATTTTGAATAATGAGCGGGTACGGTGCTGTTGAGTTTCAAAGGGAACTGGCGCGGCGGACAGAGGATGCCGAGCGTGTGGTGCAGGCGCATCTGCCGAAGGACCTGCCGGAAACCCGTGTACTGGAGGCCATGTCATACAGCGTCACGGCCGGCGGCAAGAGGCTGCGGCCACTGCTGATCCGTGCCGTCTATGACTGCTGCGTGAGAGAAACGGGAGGAAACCCTGACCCTCAGCTGGTGGAACCCTTCATGGCTGCCATGGAGTACATCCATACCTATTCACTGGTGCATGACGATCTGCCGGCCATGGACAATGATGAGTACCGCCGGGGCAAGAAGACGACACACGCCGTCTATGGCCCGGGGATTGCCACTCTGGCAGGGGATGGCCTGCTGAATTACGCCTTTGAGCTGATGCTGCAGCATATCATGGCACAGGAGGATCCGGAGCGCATGCGCCGTTTTGTCCGTGCAGCCGCGATCCAGGGGGAGGCCGCCGGGATCCGTGGAATGGTCGGCGGGCAGAGCCGGGATTTGGAGGCGGAGGGCCGGAAGGTGGATCTCGACACCCTGCAGCTGATCCATGAGGGCAAGACGGCAGCCATGCTGCGTGCCTGTTTCGGAATTGGCGCCACCCTGGCCGGGCTGGATGAGAGGCAGGTGGAGGCGCTGGAGCAGGTGGGTGACGGAATCGGGATGGCGTTCCAGATCCGTGACGACATCCTGGATGTCACCGGGGATGCGGCGCAGCTGGGGAAGCCGCTGCACTCGGATGAGAAGAACGACAAGGCGACGGTGGTTTCCCTCCTGGGCGTGGAGGGCGCGGAAGCAGAGTGCCTGCGCTACACGGAACATGCGCTGGGGATTCTGCAGTCCTATGAGCCGGAGGGAGGGTTCCTGACACAGCTGGCCCGCCACCTGACAACGAGAGAGGCGTGAGCATGCGTTCTTTGCTGGAACAGATCAGAAAACCCAATGACATTAAGCATATCCCGGAGAGCAGGTACCCGGAACTGGCACAGGAGATCCGGTCATTTCTGATCGAACACATCAGTGAGACCGGTGGACATCTGGCCTCCAACCTGGGCACGGTAGAACTGACCATGGCGCTCCATGCGGAGCTGACGCTGCCTGAGGACCGGATCATCTGGGATGTGGGCCATCAGGCCTATACGCATAAGCTCCTGACCGGACGGGCAGAGGGTTTTACGCATCTGCGTCAATACGGCGGGATGAGCGGGTTCCCCAAGCGGGCGGAATCCGACTGTGATGTGGCGGACACCGGACACAGCTCCACCTCGATCTCCCTGGGACTGGGTATGGTGCGGGCGAGACAGCTCTCCGGTGAGGACTACACGGTGGTCTCCGTCATCGGCGACGGCTCCCTCACTGGCGGGATGGCCTATGAGGCGCTGAACAACGCTTCCAAGCTTGACACCAACCTCATTATCATCCTGAACGACAATGACATGTCCATCTCGGAGAGTGTCGGCGGGATGTCGAAGTATCTGAACCGCGTCCGTACAGCGGAGGGGTACTTAAACCTCCGGGATGACATCTACAATTCCCTGAAAAACAGCAATCCGAAGATGGTGGACGGCATCCGCCGGGCCAAGAACAGCTTCAAGCAGCTCTTCGTCCCGGGCATGGTCTTCGAGAATTTGGGGATCACCTATCTGGGGCCCGTGGACGGCCATGATGTCCTGGCACTGCGTCAGGCGATCCGCGAGGCGAAGCGCGTCCGCAAGGCGGTCATCGTGCATGTCATCACCAGGAAGGGCTACGGTTATGAGCCGGCGGAACGCCACCCGGCGCGATTCCATGGCACCGAGCCCTTTGTCATCGAAAGCGGCCTGCCAAGTCATCCCAAGGCGGTGTCCAATTACCAGGATGTCTTCGGCACCATCATGTGCAAGCTGGGGGAACGTGAGCCCGGTGTGGTGGCCATTACGGCGGCCATGGCGGAGGGCACGGGACTGAAGCGGTTTCGGAACCGGTTTCCCGATCGTTTCTTTGATGCGGGGATCGCGGAGGAGCACGCCGTGAGCTTTGCCGCCGGCCTGGCGTTGGGGGGCTATCATCCGATTTTTGCGGTCTATTCCTCCTTCCTGCAGCGGGCCTATGACCAGATCCTGGAGGATGTGTGTCTGATGCGTCTGCCGGTGACCTTTGCCATCGACCGCGCAGGTCTGGTGGGCAGCGACGGCGAGACCCATCAGGGGATCTTTGATCTGTCCTATCTGGGTGGCATGCCGCATATGTGTATCATGGCGCCCAAGAACAAGTGGGAGCTCTCCGATATGCTGAAGTTCGCCGTGCATTACGAGAACGGACCGACGGCGATCCGGTATCCACGGGGGGCGGCCTGGGATGGACTGGAGGGGCACCGTGCACCGATTGTGTATGGCTGCGCGGAGCCCATCGAGGAGGAGGGAGAGGTGCTGCTCTTTGCTCTGGGCAGTATGGTCAAGGCCGCGGTGCAGGTACAGGAGCTGCTGGCCGCGGATGGGATCCGGCCGGCACTGACCAACGCCCGTTTTGCCAAGCCTGTTGATACGGCGTACCTGCGTGCGGCTGCCGGACGGTACCGCCTGATCGTCACGCTGGAGGAGGGCGTGCAGACCGGAGGACTGGGAGAACGGGTCCGCCAGGTGCTGGATGAATCCGCAGCGGAGGATGGAACGCATCCGGCACTGCTGACCGTGGCGATCCCGGACCGGTTCGTTGCCCATGGTTCCTGTGATCAGCTGCTGCGTGAGCTGGAGATGGATGCAGCCTCCATCGCGGGGCGCATCCGCAGCGCACTGTCATGAAGGAGCGGCTCGACATCCTGGTGCTGCGCCAGGGGATGGCCCCCTCCAGGGAACGGGCCCGGGCGCTCATCATGGAGGGCAAGATCTTCGTCAACGGCGAGCGGGAGGACAAGCCCGGGGCGCAGTTTGATCCGGATAAGATCAAACGGCTGGAACTCCGCGGGGAGACGCTGCCCTACGTGAGCCGGGGCGGGCTGAAGCTGGAGAAGGCGCTTAGGGTGTTTGACATTGATGTGAGCGGCCGGATCTGTATGGATGTGGGCGCATCCACCGGCGGGTTCACGGACGTTCTGCTGCAGAACGGCGCGGAGAAGGTCTATGCAGTGGACTCAGGAACGAATCAGCTGGCCTGGAAGCTCAGGAGTGATCCGCGGGTGGTCTGTATGGAGCAGACCAATTTCCGTTATGTGCGCCCGGAGGACATTCCGGATCGGATGGAGATGATGACGGCGGATGTCTCTTTCATCTCACTGGACAAGATCCTGCCGCCGGCCCGTGCACTGCTGCAGCCCGGGGGCTGTATGGTATGTCTGATCAAGCCCCAGTTCGAGGCGGGCAGAGAGCAGGTGGGCAAGAAGGGCGTCGTCCGGGATCCTGCTGTCCACAGGGAGGTCATCGGACGCGTGACCGATATGGCGCAGATGCTTGGATTTGTCACAGCCGGCTTGGATTATTCCCCCATCACGGGACCGGAGGGTAACATCGAATATCTGTTGTATCTCCAGACGGAGAAGGAGGGCTGCGCACCCGGCCAGGTGCACCCGGATATCCCGGGGGTGGTGGCGCATGCGCATGAGGAGCTGCGATGAAGAATTTTGCGTTGATCGTCAATGCCAGCAAGGATCCGGAGGGGCGGGAGTCCGGCAGGGTACAGAGCTATCTGCAGTCCAGGGGCGCCTGCTGCAGGGTGTGCCCGGTACGCAAGACCGAGACG
>JAFSYF010000253.1 GCA_017443695.1 Butyrivibrio sp. | reverse complement strand
GCACCTCCTGCTCGTCGTATTTGAAGTGATCCTGCTCCAGGAAGGAGATGCGCTCCCCGGTGGTCACGGAGACATCGCCATTCGTGGTTTCGAGCTGACCCGAGAGGATCTTCAGGAAAGTGGATTTGCCGGCACCGTTAGCGCCGATGATACCGTAGCAGTTGCCTTCGGTGAACTTGATGTTGACATCCTCGAAGAGGGCCTTCTTGCCCACCCGGAGGGTTACGTTATTGGCCTGAATCATCTGAAACTCCCTATTGTTATATTCGTTGTTATGCAGCAAAGATTATTTTAACGAAAAAAAAACGGATTGCAAGCCCCAAAGGGCGAAGAATTGGGAAGAAACACGGTCACCAGGGGTAGTAGAACCGGCTTCCGTCCATAAAGGTGACGGCAAAGGCCGCGGCGGTGAACAGTACGGCGCAGATCAACACCGCGATGTCCGCGGCGGAGAGAGGGCGCGCTGCATACCAGGTCCGGCGGCGGTGTTTGCCGAAGCCACGCAGTTCCATGGCGTTGCTGATGACATCGATGCGCTCCATGGTAGAGAAGAGGAGTGGAAAGATGATGCTGGCCGTGCGCTGGATGCGGTTAAGGAGGGAGGCATGACCACCTGCCATCTCGATGCCACGCGCCTGCTGCGCGTTGCGGATCCGGTGAAAATCCTCCTGGACATCCGGGATATAGCGCAGCGCGATGGCCAGACTGTAGGCGATGGAATACGGTACGCCCACACGATTGACGGAGGCAGCCAGCTCCGAAGGATCGGTGGTCACAAGGAAGATCATGATGGTGGGTACAACGGTGAAATACTTGAGCATCACATTCAGCTCATAGAACAGCTGCTCCCTTGTCATGGTGTAGTTTCCGGCGATATGGAACAGTTCTGTCCGCTGTCCGTAGATCTCGCAGCCCTGGTAGGGGGCGAAGAGGAAGATGCAGAGCAGATTCAGCGTCATGAAGAACAGCACGGCGCCAAACACCTTGCTGACCTGGCGCCATTCTGTCCGTGAGATGATGAGGATAACCGCCCCGGCCAGCACCATGATGCCGAGCACACGCGTATCAAAGGTCATCGCGCTGGTGATGCACCACAGCAGGAAAAAGACCAGCTTTGTAAAGCCGGACAACCGGTGGATCGGTGTGTTCTTGGCCTCATAGGCAATCAGCTTATTCATGTCTGCCACCCGTGCTGGTGTCCGATGCTGCGCTCATATTGAATGAAACGCTCGGTGAAGGCAGCAGGATCATCGATGCCGCATCGGAGAGCCAGCGCATACAGAGAGGTCTCCTTCAGACAGGCGGCAGCCGCGGTGGCCGGATCTGTCAGGACATCAGAGGGCTTCGTATCCTTCAGCAGTTCCCCGTCTGCCAGTACAAGCACCCGGTCCGTGTACTCCAGCATCAGGTGCATGTCGTGGGTGATCATCAGCATGGTCAGCCCGGTCTGGTCGTGGAGCTGTTTCAGGAATTCCATGATCTCGGTGTAATGCCGGTAATCCTGGCCGGCCGTCGGCTCATCGAGGATCAGCAATTCCGGTTCCATGACAAGGATGGAGGCGATGGTCACGCGTTTTTTCTGGCCGAAGGACAGAGCGCCGATGGGCCAGTGACGATAGGGATACAGACCACAGATCTTCAGCGCCTGTTCGGTGCGGGTATGAACCTCCTCCTCCGGCATACCGCGGACAGTCAGCCCTAAACCGACCTCTTCCATGATCATCGGTTTGGAGATCATCTGATTTGGGTTCTGCATCACCAGACCGATGCGTTCTCCGCGTTCCATGATGGAGAGGGGGGAGATGTCCCGGCCATCCAGCAGGATGCTGCCGCAACCGGGCTGTATTTTATAGAAGCCACAGATCAGGCTGGCCAGCGTGGATTTGCCGGCACCGTTTTTGCCGACCAGACTCACGAGCTCGCCCCGGCAGATGGTGCAGGAGACCTGTTTCAGTACGGTTCGGCTGAAGGCGTCATAACGGAAGGTGAGATTCCGTACTTCAAGGAGAGGGTCTCCTTTTGCCGAGGCAGTGCGTTCCGGCATCTTCTGATACCATTCCGTGACCGCGGAACGATAGGGCTCCAGATTCATGGTATCGATGTGCTGCGGGTGATCCTCCGGCCGGATGCTGCCGGTGGTGCCCATCGCGTGCTTGACGGCAGTCAGGTAGAGAGGCTCACGGATGCCCTGTCGCTCCAGAGTGTCGCCGCACAGGAGAGCGTCCGGCGCCAGATCGCACACGATACGTCCCTCGCCGACGACAATGATGCGATCCACATCACAGTGCAGCACATCCTCCAGCCGATGTTCCACAATCAGCACCGTGGTATGCCGTTCCCGGCAGAGACGGTCGATCAGTTCGATGGTCGATTTGCCGGTGGCGGGATCCAGATTGGCGAGGGGTTCGTCAAAGACCAGGATCTCTACGTCATCCACCAGGACGCCCCCCATGGAGACGCGCTGCTTCTGTCCGCCGGAGAGAGCGCCGGGTGGATCATCCAGGAAGGGGGTGAGCTGCACGGTATCCGCCACCTCCGCGACCCGGCGGTGCATCTCCTCATGGGGGACCATGTCATTCTCCAGTGCAAAAGCGAGATCCTCACCGACGGTCAGTCCGATGAACTGCCCGTCGGTGTCCTGAAGTACCGTGCCGACTTTTTTGGCCATACCTGCAACACCGGCCTCCTGAGGATGGAGACCGGCGACCGTGAGTTCTCCTGTGATGTCACCTGGAATGGAGCAGGGAATCAGCGCATTGATACAATGCGCCAGCGTCGATTTGCCCGAGCCGGAAGGTCCCACGATCAGGACCTTCTCGCCCGGATAGATACACAGATTGATTTGTTCAAGCGTCGGTTCAGACTGAGAGCGATACTTGAAGGAGAAGTTTTTGAATTCGATGAGCGGTGTCGTCGCTCAGCCCTCTTTCTTCAGTGTCGATGAACTGCCGGTCACCTTGGAATAGGCGAACATCAGGATGCTGCCGAGGATGCCGATGATGACGATGTCACCGATGAAGGCCCACAGGCCCTGTGCGAAGACCTTGTTCGCAGGCTCCTTGTAGATCAGAATATCCAGAATCGGCGCGCAGATGATCCATGCGACAGCATTGGCAATCACCTGGACGATGTTGAACAGTACGCAGGCCTTGCCGTCGAAACCGCCTGACATCACCTTAAACCTGGGGGCGAACAGTCCGATGCCCACACCGACGATGGCTTCGGGGATGACCCAGCTCCACCAGATGCTGCCATAGAACATGGCATCACCAAGTGCATGCCCAAGCAGACCCACAACACCGCCGACGATGGGACCAAAAACCGCACTGAGAAATGCCATAATCGCCATACGCGGCTGCAGTGCTGTATTCGGGACGATAACCAGCGGAATCATCACCTCGGTCAGCACCACAAACAGTGCCGTCCCGATACCGATCGCCACGACTTCACGAATGCCAAATTTCTTGATCATTTTTTGCCTCCTTCTGCTGACCCGGATGGGAACAGCTGATGATGTGTTTGGAATATCCTACATCCTATCACATTGACATCATATTGTATATAATTTATAGTGAACGGCATAAAGGAGACGGATAGCAACGAAGAGAATAGACGAACTGGATATCAGAGAGATTGATGGCGTACGCTGCTGTCATGGTCATCCGATCCCCTTCGGTGCAACGGTGACGGAGCATCATCAGGTCAATTTCTCCATCAATTCGGCGGGGATTGATACGATATCGCTTTTTGTTCGACATACGGATCATAATATGATATAATGATCGGTAAATAATCTGATGATCGGAGCGAATATGATCAGAACGCAGCCGTTGTCGAAGAATCTGACGCTGGACCAACTGAATCATCTCATCGATACCGGACATGTGTTCCTTTCGCCGTTCGGGCTCAATCGTTCGGCCTATATTGTAATCAATCACAAACCCTTCATGGTCATCGTGACCGATATTTCCGTCAACGCGATCCAGCTGTCCGGCTCCTGGTACAGCTGGGAGGAGCTGGATCGGATGGGCGGTGTCTTCGATTCGGAGTTTGAGGCCCTGAAGGCGG
>JAFSYF010000252.1 GCA_017443695.1 Butyrivibrio sp. | reverse complement strand
GCCGCAGTTCTACGCTTCGCTTCGGTCGGCGCAATACCGAGGTCCACTGGACCTCGTGCGCCATGCAGCGGAGTGCATGGCTCGGCACTGAACAGTAACTGGAACCGTCCCTCTGACAGCACCGGGGTAACGACTAGGAAGACACTGGAACCGTCCCTCTGGCAGGCTGCCAGAAGAACCGTCCCTCTGGCAGCCCCTCTGGCAGCCTGTAGGTTTAAGATATTAAACCTATACAAATGGGTGGGGAGGGTGTATGATATAGAAAAAAGGATTGGGTAGGGTAATTGTCATGATTGATTATGGTCCGTTCTGGCATACGGTGGAGTCTTCGGGGGAGAGTTGGTATTCGCTGTCCAGAAAGCATCTGGTCAACAACAATACGCTGTCGCGGCTGCGGAATAACCAGCCCCTGAATACGTCCACCATCGACCGGCTGTGTACGCTGTTCTGCTGCGATGTGAGCGGGATTATGCGGTATCGGCGGGATTGATCGGCAAATAGCAGGCATAATTTTCGTTTTTAAGCACAAATTAGCGCGACGTGGCGCTGATCTTGTGTGATTGAGCAAAAAAACATATCAAATAACAGGAGGTATCTATGGAAGGACTCGAGGAAATCCAGGCGCTGCTGCGCTCAAAGGAGTGTGTGCTCGATGAGGTACGGATCACTCTGCAGCGGTGTGCGGAGGAAACGGCCGGTGCGGAGTCGCAGGCCAAAGCCACCGGGGCGGCGGTTGGCGAAAAGAGAAAGACCGGGGATGCAGGAACGACGGCCGGTGCGGAGTCGCAGGCCGAAGCCACCGGGGCAGTTGATGGGGAATGGTCGGAGGAGAGGCGGCGCCTGGAACAGGCGGTGGTACGCAGGCAGACGCCTTTTCCGGGGATCGAGCAGATCCTGACGCTGTATGGGACGATGGAATCCCGGGGATTCGGGGCGGGACAATCAGAGATGGCTATGGCGGAAGCAGCTGAAGAGTGGCACGACGGTCAGGCGGAATCTGCAACAGAGGGCCAATGCCATCCTGATGCGGATGAAACCGGTGAGGTGCAGCGCTGTACCTGGAGTATGAAGGTGACGCCGGGATTCCTGGCGCAGGTAGGGATGTCGGAGGCGGAACTGTGGGAGGCCGCAGCCCGCAATACGTTTACAGCGGCGGAGTTCCGGATCCGGCCCATGTGGCAGCTCCTGGAGGAGATACTCGGCGGTGCGGACTGGTGTGACGGGACGTTCGGCGCTATGGCAGAGATGACGGGAATGGAGATGTATGTGCTGTCCAATGCGCGGCAGTACCGGGGGGCTGTGCAGGTGCTGAACGAGGCAGCACTGTCCGCCTGGGCACAGGAACAGGGGGTTCGGCGACTGGTGATGCTGCCCTCTTCGCTGCATGAGGTGATCCTGCTCCCCGCAGACGATATGGAACCGGATTTGGATATGATGAACGCTATGGTGCGGGAGATCAATATGACGCAGGTGGCGCCCAGGGACCGGCTGTCCGACCGGGCCTATCTGCTGACGGCTCCTTACTGGCCGCGGTAGAGGAGGGCGAGCATGGTGAGGTCATCAAACTGGGGTGCGTCGCCGACGAAGTCGTCAATGGCCTGCCGGACGGTGTGGATCATGCTTCATTCTCTGATCACAATCCTCCCGTCGCCGTAGGGATCGCCGTATCCGATGCCAATGGACCCGCCCAGAACATCCTTGATGTAGTCAATCAGGACCTGGTTGTCCAGCTGGGTGCTCTCCTGGAGCATTTTGGCGCCGTCAAACATAGTGTAACCGTCGCCGTGCTCCTTGAGGATATAATCCATGCTGACCAGGGTGTAGGTCTGATCCGGATCCAGGAGGACATCCCCCAGCCTGACGTTGCTGACGCGGCGTTTGCCGGTAATACCTGTGAACATGCCGTTCTCATCCTGCTGACATCCGCTGTCCACGTTCATGTCCACATCGAAAGAGATGCCGGAGACCTGGAAGAAACCGCCCAGCTCGCCCGGGAGGTTGTGTACGCTCCATTCCAGCGCGTCCAGGATGCTGCTGCCGGTGGTTTCGATGACGCTCAGTTTGTTGCCATAGGGCATGACATTGATGATGTCGCCGTAGGTGATGACGCCCTTTTCCATGTTCTTGCGGATGGCGCCGCCGTTGACCAGGGCGATATCAGCGCCCATCTGTCTGCGGAAGGCATCGGCACACAGGTCACCCAGGTTGGTCTCCATGCGTCTGATGATGCGGATCGGATGACCTTCGCTGTCCACGGCCTCAGGATCATAGATAACAAGTGTTACCTCTGTCTGTGCCACCTCACGGTTCAGGAGCTCCTGGAGATTGGCCTTGGCCATCTCGACCTGCTCCTGCATGTCGTTGTGGATGTCAAAGAGTTCTGCGGCACAGGTTTTGTTGGGCCAGCGCAGGACGTTGGTCTCAACAATGCCCTCCTCCGCGGAGATGTGACTGTAGCCGATGCAGGAGAGCTTCGTGCCCACTGCGGAGCGGACGACGTCCACTCCGTCCTTGTTCTTCATGACGATCTGGTCGGTGTCGTGGCTGTGTCCGTCCAGGAATACATCGATGCCATTGGTGTGAGAGATGATGTCTGCGTAGGTCCAGGGCACACAATCCGACTCCAGGCCCACATGGCCCATGACATAGACGTAGTCGGCGCCCTCTGCTCTCGCGCTGTCCACGGCGTTCTGCACGGCCTCATATACGGCGGTGCCGTCCTCATCCTGCAGGAAGCCGTAGATGTATTCGCCCTGCTCGTTCATGAAGTATCTGGGGACGGTGGAGGTGAGTGTTTTGGGGGTGGTGACGCCAACGAAGGCGATCTTCATCCCTGCGGCTTCCTTGATGACGTAGGGTTTGAAGACGAGCTGGCCCTGTTTATTAAAATTACAGCTGATATAGTCAAAGTCGGCCTGTTCCGACAGCGCCATAAACTGGTCCATACCGTAGTCGAATTCGTGGTTGCCGGGAATTGCGACGTCGTAGTGGAGCGCGTTCATGAGCTTGATGATCTCTACGCCCTTGCTGATGGTACCGATGGCGTCTCCCTGGATGGCGTCACCGTCATCCACGAGGATGGTGGCGTAACCCTGGGCCTCCATCTGTGCCCGGACCTGGGCCAGTCCCGCCAGTCCGAAGCCCTGATCGATGCCGCAGTGCATGTCGCTGGTGCAGAGGATCATGACGTCGGTGGGTTCGGCCGGGGTCGTCTCTGCTGCGGTCTCCTCCGCTGCGGGCTGCGCCTCTCCGGCCTGGTCTGCGCTGCCGGTACTGGCGTCGCCGGATGCGGCTTCCGCAGCCTCTTTGTCACCCGCATCCTCTACCGCGGATGATTCCGCTGTGGCCGTGTCCTGTGTCTGCTGAACCGTACTCTCCGTCTGCGCCGCGGGTTCCGGTGCGGGCTGGTCTGGTTTGGCCGTGCCGCAGCCGGCAAGTGTCAGTACCAAAAGAAGCGCCGCAGCGAGATTGCAGGTTGTCTTGTTCATGATTCCCTCCCTGAAAAACACGGCACGATCCAGAAGTCACACAAAATGCCAGTAACGCCGGGAATTGAATTCTTTATGATGATGTTGGGGTCATAACGCCTCTCCCCACTTGCGGGCAAGCTCGCCGTCGTGTCGAGCTTTTGACCCTGGTATCATTCCAGTATGTAGAGGACGCCGAGGGTGCCGGGGCCGCAGTGGGATGATACCACACTGCCTGCGTGGGTAATGAGGATTTCGTCGAAGTGGTGGAGGCCCTCCAGGTAACTGCGTACCATCTCCACGACGTCGTCGTCACAACCGGAGTGCGTGATGAAGACTCGCGCCTTCCTGGCATGGAGGATCTCCTGCTCCATGTCCTGGACGTACTGCATGACGTATTTGGCGGAGGAACCGCGGTACTTGCGGCCGGGGCCCATGGCTCCGTTGGTGACCGCAATCCTGGGGTGCAGGCGCAGGGCGCCGCCCACCATGGCTGCCAGTCCGCTGCAGCGGCCGCCGCGGTAGAGGTAGACCAAAGTGTCTACGACGAAGCTGGCGCGGACCTTGGGCCGCAGCTTGCAGATGACGTCCTCGATCTGTGCCGCAGCAAAGCCTTTGGATGCCATAATCGCCGCTTCGATCACCAGGAGGCCGATGCCGGTGGAGAGGTTCTCGGAGTCAATGATGTGGATGCGGCTCTCCGCTTCCAGATCCTGGGCTGCCAGGCGGCAGTTGTTGAAGCAGGCCGACATGCTGCTGGATATGGTAAATACAACGAGTTCGTCGAACTCCTTCAGACACTCCTGAAATGCCTCCGTGACCTCCGGGATGGAGACTGCGGAGGTCTTGGGGGTCTGTTTGGTGGCGTCCGACCACTGGTAGATCTTGTCCGGTGTGATGGAGACGCCGTCCAGGTATTCATCGCTGCCAAGCATGACATGCAGCGGCAGGATCCGGATTCCGTACCGTTCGATCAGTTCCGGTGAAAGGTCACAGGTGCTATCTGACAGGATCTTAACAGACATTTCAGCCTCCTAGTAGCGTGCGCTAATTTAGTAACTGTTCAGAACAAATTCTGAACAGTTACGTCAAAAATTACCATAATACAAATGGCTGGGGATGTCAAATTGTGTGACTGCCCTGCCCCGGTAACAACCCCCAGGCGGCCTGCTCATGTTTTTCCAGCATCCATTCTCAGCCACTATTCCGCGAGGGTGAGCTTGCGAATCCCGAGGCAGGCAGCGAATCGGGCCGCGAGCAAAGCGAGCATGGAATGCCCGATTCGCAGTCACCATTCACGGGAACTGTGAATGGTGACGATGCAAGCTCGCGGTCTGCCTCGCGGAACGCTCCCGGGGCGAGATATTTGCTGAATTTACGTTACTATTCAGGACAGCATGAAGCACTTAATGCTAAGGATGTACCAGTGAAGTGATTTGCGCCGGCACAGTCACTGGTCAGTCCTGAACCATTCCTTTTTTCATTTCAGCTACGTAGGCGCCGACGCGGGCGGGGGCGTCTGGGCCGCTGTCGTGGATGAGCTGGACGATGGCAGAGCCCACGATGGCGCCGTCTGAGAGGTCCGCCATCCTGCGGGCCTGTTCGGGGGTGGAGATGCCGAAGCCAATGGCACAGGGGATGGTGGTGTTCTGGCGTACGACCTCCATGATGGAGGCGAGGTCCGTGGTGATCTCGCTCCGGGTGCCGGTGACGCCGAGGCTGGAGACGATGTAGAGGTAGCCCTCCGCCTCTCTGGCGATCATGGCGATGCGGTCCGCGGAGGTGGGGGCGATGAGGGAGACCAGTGCCACGCCGTGCTGACGGCAGACCGGGAGGAATTCATCTTTTTCCTCAAAAGGGAGGTCCGGGAGGACGAGTCCATCCACGCCGGCTTCCGCACAGGTGGCGCAGAAGCGCTCCGCGCCGTAGGAGAAGACGACGTTGGCATAGGTCATGAAGGTCAGGGGGATGTCTGTCTCGCGGCGCAGCTCCCGCACCAGGTCGAAGCAGCGGTCGGTGGTGATGCCGCCCTGCAGTGCGCGGGCATTGGCGGCCTGGATGACCGGGCCCTCCGCGGTGGGGTCCGAGAAGGGGATGCCCAGTTCGATGAGATCCGCGCCATTACGCACCATTTCCAGAACGCAGGCTTTGGTGGTGGCGATGTCCGGGTCTCCGCAGGTGATGAACGGGATGAATGCTTTGTGTCCGTGCTGAAATGCGTCGGTGATCCTACTCATGGATGTCCTCCCCTCTGTATCTGGCGATGGCGGCGCAGTCCTTGTCTCCTCTGCCGGAGATGGTGATGACGATGGACTGGTCTCTGGTGAGTTCCCTGGCGTAGCGCATCGCGTAGGCGACGGCGTGCGCGGATTCGATGGCGGGAATGATGCCTTCCGTGCGGGCCAGGTTTTCAAAGTCTTCCACGGCCTCGTCATCCGTGACGGGGACGTACTGGGCGCGGCCGGTATCATGGAGCCAGGCG
>JAFSYF010000251.1 GCA_017443695.1 Butyrivibrio sp. | reverse complement strand
GTCTTGAAATAGAGTCCGGGGGTGTCCTTGACGCTCACCACCTTGCCGAACTGCCGGATCGCCACATATTCCTTCTGATGGACCACGTAGAGCGAGGATACAATGGTGACCAGTGCTGCTGCCGCCACGATGGCAGCCAGAACGCTCAGTATCGTCTTTTCATCAGCCCTCACCTCCCTCTGTCTCAGCATCAGCAGCTGTTGCGGCCGGTATTGTCTGTGTAATGGCCGTGGACATGCCACTGCCCCCTCCTGTGAAGCTCTCCAACGGGAGCATGGTCTCTGTCCCGCCGTCCGTGATGATCACCTTCTGGGAGGGCAGAACCTCCTCCATGGCCTCGTAGAAGAGGCGCTGCTTGGTGATGAGCGGGTTGAGGCGGTACTGCTCATACATCGCCGTGAAACGGGCTGTCTGGCCCTCTGCCTCGGCGATTCTGGCCTGCTTGGCCGCTTCCGCGTTCTGGATGATCTGATCCGCCTGGGCCTCTGCCTGGGGCAGCTGCTCGTTCTGGTATTTCTTTGCGTTGTTGACCGCCGTCTCCTTGCCCTGCTTGGCGGTCTCCACAGACTTGAAGGCCTGGACGATCTCCTGCGTCGGCGGTTCGGCATCCTGGATCGTGATGTTGACCACCGTCAGGCCGATGCCCTTCTCCGAGAGCTCGCGCTGCAGGGACTCCCTGACCTCGCTCTGGATCTGTCCCTTGGCCACCGTGATGACGTCGTCCACGGGGTAGTTAATCACGGTGCTGCGGATGCTGGCCAGCGCCATGTTCTTCATGATCATTTCCGGGTCATAGCTGTTGTAGAAGAAGGCCACCGGGTCGCTGACCTTGTATTCCAGGTAGAAGTCGATGTCCACAAAGTTGAAATCCGAGGTGATCATGATCCCCTCGTCATCCACCGTGATGTTCTGGCCATCGCCGTCAAGGGCATAGCCGATGCCAATACCATGTGTTGTCATATCGACTTTGTTGACTTTCTGCAGGAAGGGAACCTTAACGTACAGGCCCGCTGTGTCGGTGCGGATGACCTGTCCGAACATGGTCAGGATCGCCTGTTCCTGTTCCCTGACCTGATAGAAGGCATCCCCCGCGCAGATCACTATGATGACGACCACAAGCAGAATCGGCAGCAGCCGCACAAAACGACTGGGATCCGGTTTGTCCACCCGGATCCCTTCCTCAGCCTGTCTCTGTTTGCGCCGATCCAGTAACCTGCGTATCGCATCACGGTTGGTGAACAGTGCAATCGCGACAACGAAAAGCAGCGAAAAGAGCCATTCCATATAAATATCCTCCGTTATCTTTTTGTTCGGCTCAGTGTTCTTCCTGCCATGCTTCCAGTTTCTTCATGAGATCCCCGTAGGTGGAGGCATTGCTCTGTATCACCGAGGATGTCGCCTCTGCAAAGGGCTCCAGATCCGGGCTGTTGATGATCATGCCCTCGTCCTCCAGGGAACTCAGGAGGGATTCCGTCTGCTGGCGGTTCATGTCCCGATCCAGCTTGGCGGAGTTCTCGGCCGCTGTCTTCAGGATCTCCTGCTGTTCCAGAGAAAGGTTCTTCCAGATGGATTCCTTGATGGTGAAGCACATGCCGGAATAGATATGATTGGTGATGGAGAGGTACTGCTGTACCTCGTAGAGCTTGTTGTTGTAGATGACGGGCACGGGATTCTCCTGTGCGTCGTAGGTGCCCTGCCGCAATGCGGGGTACAGCTCTGCGAAGGACAGAGGCTGCGGGTTGGCGCCGAGGGCGGTCATGGTGGCCATGATGATGGGGTTCTCCGGTGTACGGATCACCAGGCCCTTCATGTCTGCCGGTGATTCAATGGGCATCTTGGAATTGGTGACGCAGCGGAAGCCGTTGCAGTAATGTGCCAGAACGCGCATGTTGCGCGACAGCAGCGCGCTCTCCGCAGATGCCTCCACCTCGCTGTCCATGAAGGCCCATGCCGTATCAAAGTCGTCGAACAGGAAGGGCAGGGCGGAGATGCCCATCTTCGGCTCGTAGGTGGCGAAGTTCGACGCATCGGAGATGGTGATGTCCACCTTGCCGGAGTCCAGTGCCAGCGCATCGATCAGATCCGCATCCCCGCCCAGCTGGCCGGAAGGATATACCACGGCCGTGATGACGCCGTTCGTCCGCTTGCTGATCTCATCCGCAAAGGATTTGGCGGCGATATTGCGCGGATCGGTCTCTCCTGTGGAGACGCCGATCTTCAGTACCAGCGGATGATCGGCAGTCGGCGCAGCGATCTGACGCTGTCCACAGCCGGACAGCAGCCCGCCGGCCAGCATCAACGCACATATGCCTGCGATACTTTTTCTTGCCCCTAACAAGTGTTTTTTAAACATCACGCCCTCCCCTTTAATATATATCAAACGCTATTATTCATTGGCTGTTCGATTAGTTTTTGATAACGCTCGATTTTCTCACGTACCTCTGCATCACATGCCAGGATCCGATGCTCCGGAATCCCGCAGAAAACCTCAACAAGATTCGCATCCAGCTGTTTTCCTGCCACATGGCGGAGCTCACTCAGTGCGTCCTCATGCGCCATGGTGGGCTTGTAGGACCGCTCCATGGTGATGGAGGAATAGGTGTCCGCCACGGCGATCATCCGCGCAGGCAGCGGGATCTCATCCCCTTTCAGATGGTAGTACCCGGTTCCGTCTATCCGCTCATGATGGTAGCGGATCCAGTCCACACACCTCCTGAAATCCCCGATGGGCTCCAGAATCTGTGCCGCGATCTCGGGATGGCGCTTCATGGCTTTCCATTCCTCCTCGCCAAGCTTCCCCCCCTGGTGCAGGAGACGTCCGGGAACGCCGTGTTTGCCGATATCCAGGAACAGGGAGGCATATGTCAGGTACTCCGGGTCAATGCCCCACCGCTGGTTCAACGGCAGATATTCGTACAGCAGCATGGTCAGTTTGCAGACATGGAGGGAGTGGCCGTCCATATTCGGGTCATCCGCCTCCAGGACGCAGATCAGCGTCTCCAGCAGCTCGGTTGTTACAGGCTTACGCATGGGCTTCCTCCCCCACCGGGTTGTTCTGGATGGAGATCTGGTTCTTACCGGCTCTCTTGGACTGGTACAGTGCATCGTCCGCACGGTTGTAGGCGCGGTCGATGTCCTTGTCCTGGCTGGAGATCTCCGTTACACCGAAGGAGGCGTGGATGCCATGGATGCCCTCCAGTTCAACGCTGTTCAAGGTATTCAGCATCGTCCGCAGAAGCTCCAGCACCTCTGCCTGATCCTTGCGCCCACGTACGAAGACGATGAATTCATCGCCACCCAGACGGCCGGCGAAGCTCAGCTTGTCAGAGATCGCGCGCTCCGGGAAGGACCATTTCTCCGTCAGGTCGATGTGCATGGTGTTGAGGATCGTGGTACCCGCCAGCTGAATGACCTTGTCACCCATCTGGTGGCCGTAGGTATCATTGATCTGTTTGAATCCGTCCAGATCCAGCAGGCAGATGGCCATGTATTCATCATGGACACTGTGCAGCACATCTCCGGCCATGGCAAAAAACCTCCCGCGGTTCAGAAGGGATGTGAGCGCATCGAAGCTGGATTTGACCTCCAACTCACGTTGAATACGGATGTTATTCAAATAAGTAACATATTCATGCATCCTGGACCGCTGGAAGGTGTAGTGGAGAATCAGCGCCAGAGATACAAAAACGACTGTATTGTATGAATCCTGTGTTGCAATCGAGGAAGGCTTACATCGGAAGGTGTCCGCCAGAAACAGACCGCTGTAGACCAGAAGCATCAGCGTCATCACCAACATGTTGTCGATGTAGGACAGGGCCACCAGCACCACCAGCACCAGAAACATGGTTGCGGCCAGATAGGGCTGCTTCTGTGAGTGCAGGATGCTGAAGGTCATGAAGATCAGGATGTTGCCGTACACCATGAGGCGCCAGTATTTCCTAACAAAATTAGGGAAAATGTGAAGAATGGCCTCGAATATAGCAGCTGTTATGAAATATGACAGATAAAAACTGGTACTGCGAAGGTCTACACCGAACTGATTGGTAATGGAGAACGCAAGAAAAACGGCTGTTATGATCAGAAACCAGAGATTTAATATGCCCACATGACGCCGGTTCGTTGCACAGATCTGATCCAAACAACCGTTATAGGTGTCCTTGTCATAACCATAATATATGATACTTTTTGCTTTCATTTCGGTCCCTCTCCGTGCTGTTCCCTTCCAAGAGCCTCCATCCCTTTTTTCAACAGATCCTGCACCCGTGCGTCCATCTCCCGGTTCAGACTGGTCTGCAGCATGCCTGTCAATCGGCTGCTACCATTCATCCAGTGGGTGGTGGTGGAACTGCTTCTGTTGTTCTTCCCGTTCTCACGGGCCATTCGCTCATGGCTGTCTCTCACGGAGCTGTTTAATACACGCATCGCCTGCAGAGAGTCATAGACCTCCCTAAATTCCGGTCCAAAGCTCTCTCTGATGTCGTCTGACGCCGCGCCCGAACCCGCATCTGTGGCTGTTCTCCCTACAGAGACCTGCTCCAGTGCACTCGTCAGATAATAATCCATTAATCTGCTGCTGTAATCTGTCATACAGCACACTTTCCATCAACCAATGGCTTTTTTTACCGCTTCCAAAACGCGATCCGCCTGGAAAGGCTTCACGATGAAATCCTTGGCGCCGGCCTGAATGGACTCGATAACCATCGCCTGCTGGCCCATAGCGGAACACATGATGCAGCAAGCATTCGCATCAGCCGCCTTAATCCCCTTCAATGCAGCAATACCATCCATCTCAGGCATTGTGATATCCAGCGTCACGAGATCCGGCTTCAGCTCGTTGTACTTATCGATCGCGACCTTGCCGTTCTCTGCTTCGCCAACGACATCATAACCACCCTTGGTGAGAATGTCCTTCAGCATCATTCTCATGAAGGCTGCATCATCAGTGATCAGAATCTTCTTCGCCATGTTATACCTCCAGATAGTAAGAAACAGAATTAAGGTCTATTATATGTTATTATGAGGAAAATAACAACAGGAAAAACGACCTTATGCAGGGAAATCATGTCCGGCATATGACAAAGCAGCTGTTTGCCATGCGTCGGTTACGGCCGTTTCACAAGTTTCTTAATGTCCTCCGGAGTCATAATATATGGCTGATCGGGCATCTTCACAGGCATCATCGGGGGGATGTCTGACGGTATGTGTACAGGCTGCTCCGGCTCCCCGTCCGGTCTGAGCCTCGGCTTTTTGATGCCATGTATCGTGTCTGTATCCTCCCCGCCGACGACCTGCTCCAGT
>JAFSYF010000003.1 GCA_017443695.1 Butyrivibrio sp. | reverse complement strand
TCGGAAAGACGATCAGAAAAAAAATATAAAAATATACAAAATAATTGTGAATATTTTTGTAATAAAGGGGGAAATTAACAAATATACTTGCTATTTTGCACAAAAATCGGTAAAATAAATGTGTTGTTAACATCCCACAGGGTTCTCGCAGGATCATAACGATCATACGCCGGATCCGGAATGGAGGTTTCATGGGTACGTCAGCTGTAGCTGCCGGGGATTCCACCCCGAAGAAAATGACACTATGGAGGCAGATCGTCCGGAACAAGACGCTGATCTTCATGTGCCTGCCGGCGATCGCTTTCTTCATCGCTTTTGCGTATGCACCGATGCCGGGCATCTATGTGGCGTTCGTCAAGTACAACTACCGTGATGGGATTTTTGGCTCCAAATTTGTCGGACTGAAGAATTTTGAGTTCCTGTTCCAGTCAGGAAAGCTTCTGGAGCTGACCAAGAACACGGTGCTGTACAACATCGCATTCATTCTGCTGGGCAACTTCATGGCCATCTTTGTCGCCATTCTGCTGAATGAAATGCAGTCCAAGATGTTCAAGAAGGTGACCCAGACCATGATGTTCCTGCCGTATTTCATCTCGCAGGTGCTGGTTGGTCTGATTGTGTTCAATCTGTTGAATTATGACACTGGCTTTGTCAACACCATCCTGACCAAATTCGGGATGGAGCGGTGGGGGCCTTACTCGGATCCCAATGCCTGGCCGGTGCTGTTGGTCATCGTGTATCTGTGGCAGCAGACCGGTTACAGCTCCGTGGTGTATTTCGCTGCTATCATGGGCATCGACGCGGAGATCGTGGAGGCGGCCAGGGTAGATGGTGCCAATGGCTGGCAGAAGATCCGGTACATCATCCTGCCCGGATTGCGCCCCACCATAGTGATTCTGCTCCTGTTCGCACTGGGTGGTATTGTGAAGGGCAATTTCGGTCTGTTCTACAACATTGTTGGAACCAATCCGATCCTGTACCCGACGACGGACATCATTGAGACCTATGTATACCGCGCCACGATGACCGATTTCAATTTTGCAACGGCATCATCCGTGGGACTGTACCAGTCCATCATCGGATTCCTGATGGTGATGGCATCGAACTTCGTTGTCAAGAAGATCGATCCGGACTATTCGCTGTTCTGAGGAAGGAAGACTATGGCTAAGAAAAAAGACGAAGATATCACCTACGCAGATGGCTCCCGTGTTCGGATCGGTATTTCGGACAAGATCATCCGCGGCATTGGCTACGTGTTCGTAACCTTTTATGCAGCCTGCTGTATTTTCCCGTTCCTGATCATCATCGGGACCTCCTTTACCAGCGAGTCGGTGATCCGGGCGGAGGGTGTGCAGCTGATCCCGAAGGATGTCTCCACGCAGGCTTACAAACTGGTGATCAACGGAGGGTTAATCTGGCGCTCCTATGCGCTGACCATCATTCTGACCCTTGTGGGCACGGCAGTCGGTCTGTCCATCATTGCCATGACAGGTTATGCGCTCCAGCGGAAGGATTTTGTTCTGCGCAACGGGATATCGTTTTTCATCTATTTCACCAGTCTGTTTCAGGCAGGTCTGGCACCGTACTACCTGATGATGACACAGACCTACCATCTGAAGGACAGCTATCTGGCGATCCTGCTGCCGCTGCTCATGTCACCATGGCTGATCATTCTGATGAAGAACTTTGTGAAATCGATCCCGTTTGAGATCACCGAATCCGGCAAAATCGACGGCGCAGGGGATATGACGATCTTCCTGTCCCTGATTCTGCCGATGTTGAAGCCGGCACTGGCAACGATTGGACTGTTTCTGGCATTGGGCTACTGGAATGAGTGGTATCAGAGCTCTCTGTTCCTGTCCAGCCGGGTTACTGTCGTTCCGCTGCAGTACAATCTGTACAAGGTGGTGAACGAGGTGCAGTCCCTTAGAAATTCCATTGCGTCGCAGTTCGTGACCACCACGGATCTTCCCAGCGAGTCCCTGAAGATGGCGACTGCGGTACTGGCGACAGGCCCCATCGTTTTCCTATATCCGTTCGTGCAGAAGTATTTCATCGGCGGCATCACAGTGGGCGCGGTGAAAGGATGATATGGTATCAACCCTTATGGGGTATGCATACAGTGTAACCACAAACAATTATGGAGGGATAAAAATGAAGAAGAAGGTACTGGCAACTCTGCTGAGCGCAGGCATGGTTCTGTCGCTTGGCGCCTGTGGCGGCGGTAACGCCGGCAGCACAACCAGCCCGTCTACGGATACGGCTGCATCGACAGCAGCGAGCAGCACGGCTGCAACGGAGACCGACAAGGCATCCAGTGAGACGAAGGAGACAGAAACTGCTGCATCGGATGCGGGAGATGCTTCTGCGATCGACACATCTGAGCATGTGGTCATCACCTATATGACCACCGGTGGTAAGCCTACAAACGGTGCAACCGAGGATATGCTGGCTGAGCTGAACGCAATTCTTACCGAGAAGGTCAATGCGGAGCTGGAAATTTACTACATCGACTGGACCAACTATCTGTCCGTCTATAACCTGACGCTGGCACAGATGGATGGTACCGTGGACCTGGTGGGTACCGCTACCGACTGGCTGGATGCATGGCCGAATGCCAAGAATGGTGCTTTCCTGGAGCTGTCCGAGGAGATGCTGCAGACCTATGCGCCCAAGACCTGGGCCAGTGTTTCTAAGGAGCACTGGGATCTGTGCAAGTATGACGGCAACATTTATCTGATGCCGGAGGACAATTATGCACAGTGGACGAACCACGGCTTCACTTATCGTCTGGACTGGGCGAAGGAAGCGGGTCTGGCGAACGGCTGCCACAGCTGGGAGGATATGACCACCTACTTCAAGTGGGTCAAGGAGAATAAGAAGGATCTGAAGGCACCCTGGGATAGTGACGGTACACAGTACGCGACCATGGCCGGCGGCTGGATCAGCTCTCATTCCAACTATGTCTCCATCGATGGTCTGAACTCCGGCGCGATGTGGGGCGGCACCAAGGATGATCTCTACACCGTTTACAGCCCGTATCTGACAGACACGGACAGCCTGGTTGCTTTTGCGAAGATGATGAAAGAGTGGGATGAGATCGGCGTATGGAAGACAGACGTGCTGAATAACACCTCTTCCACCAACCGTGATGATTTCCGCGTTGGCCTTGTGGCTGCTGAGCAGCACCACACCCAGACCTGGACAGATCTGTGCTCCGCTACGGCCAGCAACACCATCTATGCGGATGATCCGAATGCAGAGGCCGGCTTCTTCTGGTTCGGCGAGGAGATGAACAATCTGGTGGCGCTGTCCATCACACACGGTGCCATGGCGATCTCCGCTGCCTCCAAGAATCCGGAGCGCGCGCTGATGGTCTATGACCTGATCCGGAATGACCCTGACTGCTACACGCTGATCAACTATGGCCAGAAGGGCCGT
>JAFSYF010000250.1 GCA_017443695.1 Butyrivibrio sp. | reverse complement strand
GTCCAGGCGCATGACCTCTGTCCAGACGCTGACGGAGATCCGGACGAAAATCGGCTCCACGATGTGGAGTCTGGCCGGCGCCAGGGTGATCTCGCTGCGCTCCAGCAGGTACTGGCGCAGTCTGGCCTCGATGCGGTGGAAGGAGAAGGCGCCGTCCGCGTGATCCTTCATCAGCAGGACGAAGGACAGCTCCGCCGGGTTCTCCCGCCCGTCGATGGTCTGGCCCGCAATGCCGCGCACCTTGTCGATCACGCCGTTATAGCGGAGGATGGCGCGCTCGTAATCCCGCATGCTGACCATCCGGTCCCTGGAGTAGAAGGTATCCGCACCGCGCTGGAGGGCCTGTTGTACCGTCTCCATATTGCTTCCGCCGTAGGCGCGGATGGGGTTGGTGATGTCTCCCACATACATGAGCTGTCCCTGGGGGACGGTGAGTATGTTCTCGTCCACATTGCCGGCCTCACCGGCGCTGGTCCGCAGGCGCACCCGGAAGGCCACGTCATCCAGCACCCTCGGGATCTCCGTGCGGACGCCGTCTCCGAAGAACAGCTCGCCGGTCATGCGGTCGATGCGGTAGCAGCGTCTGCTGTCCCACTCCTCGTCCTCCCGGATGCCCAGCTCATGTTCGAAGTGCTCGCATTCGTTCCAGAGGACATAGAAGGCGGAGATGTTGCCCACGATGTCGTATTCCGCCCGGACGCGCTCCGGGTGTTCCTCCATGAACTGGCGCATCTGGGCGCCGCTCATGCCGGCCCGTTCGTTGACCCAGACCTCCGCATCCAGGATGTGGGAGGAACCCAGGAAGAAGTGCATGTCTGCCGCTGCCTCGTCGATGTAGTAGTCCTCCTCCTCACCGGTGATGGTGTTGGTGACGGTCATGGCATTGACACGGATGTCCGTGATATGGGGAAGCGACCGCAGCTCCTCATAGTCCTCCTCCACCTCCTCACGCACGGCACGGATCCAGTAGCGCCGTTTGCCCTCCAGGGTCACGGCATGGAAATCCGACGGCGGTGCGAAGAGGATGATGCCGGACCGGGAGAATTCCTCGGTGCCATCCACGATCTTGATGGGACGGAAGCCGCGGCGGGAGCTGTATTCAAACCGGCATTTGAGGTGTTCCTGGCCGGAGTCCCCGCTGAGGCGGAACAGGAGTCCCACGGGGCCTGAGGTAATCGGCTCGTCAAAGCCCAGATACAGGGCGTCGTCCGCATAGCTGATGGGCATGAATACAGCGTAGGGCTCATCCTCCCTGCTCTTCGCCGTCAGGTCGGTGAGAACAGTGCCGTTCATGCTGCGCAGGTGGGTGGGGTTAACCTCCCTGCCGCGGTAGGTATAGGACAGCTGCAGTCCCACGATGACCGGGTAGTGATGCAGCGCGGGCCGCAGGTAGCAGTTGTCCGTGCGCAAAAGGCGCAGGCGTAAAAGCCGCCCCTGGTAGGCCCCGGAGACGGATACCCGCCAGTCTGTCGGGCAGGTGAAGGAGATGCTGTACTGTCCCGGCTGCTCCTGGGCAAACAGGGTGGTGATCTCCGTCTCGCAGGTGAGGCGTTTCCAGCCCAGTCCGTTGAAATACTCCAGGGCGATCTCATCCGCGTGGACATCCGTCACCACGGTCTCACGGACGGCCCGTGCCCGGCGCTTGATGATCTTGAGATTCTCCTCCGCCTGCTCTCTCTCCACATCCAGGGCGTTCTCCTTAAACGTCAGGTGGAAGTCCAGGGTGACCCGGGAGCCGGCCTTGGAAAAATAGTCCGACATGCCGATATAGGCCTCGGCAAAGGTGGACAGGGTATTGGTAAAGGGGGCAAACTCCGCCGGATCCAGCTCCATGTCGTCGTTGCCCACATACTCCGGACTGACCCTGTCCCCTGTGGAGGAAAGACGGATGTCCGAGACATAGAAGCTCCTGGTCAGCGGTTTGGCGGACTCCAGTACCACGAGGCTCTCCCCGGTCTCCGGGTTCTCCTCCTCTGCGTTCACCTTGCGGCACTCACCGTGCCTGGTTAAGAGGATGGTGTTGCCGTCCTCCTTGAAGCGCATGTCCTCGAAGGGGATGAGGCCGTCCTCCGAGAGCCAGGAGAAGGTCAGCTCCCCGCTGGCGATGGCCGCCATGAGGGCCTCTCCGTCCTGGATCCGGATCTCGATGGTCTCTCCCTCCGCGTCGAAGACGTAGGGGTGGTAGAACAGCAGCGCATGCCGTCCGATGCTGTTCCGCTCCCCGAAGAGCAGGAAGGGTGAGAGGGTATGGGCCGCCTGGGCCTCCTCCGGGTCAAAGAGTTCACTGCTGTCCCGGTGGAACTCGCCCTCAAAGAGCTCCGGCCGCTCAAACTCTCCCAGCAGGGGGACGATGCAGCCCTCCTCCCTGTCGGTGGAGAAGATGTCGGTGATCTGAGAGGAGGTCACATAGAGGCTCCGGTCGGTTTCGAAGACGGGGCTCTGGTTGACGTCCTCATCACCGCCCTCCTCCGCCAGGATCCGGGTGCCTCTGGGGATCTCCGTGCCGGATACGGCACTGTCCACCAGGGTGAACACCACCACGCTGCCCGCAGGGGTGGCCCGCTTCAGCGTCAGATCCAGGAGGTTGACGAATTCGATCTGGTAGACATTCAGGACATTGTTGACCGCGCGGATGTTCTCCTGCATCTGGCGGGCATAGATCCGTCCGATGGTGGAGCCGATGTCCGGATCCTCCGTGGAGAACTGCCACTCCGGCGCGTAGGAAGCCGCGATCTCCCGGATCCTGGCCTCAATGTCCTCCTCCTTACGTGGGTCGATCTTATACGCTCTCAACGATCTCTGGTTCATAGAATTCTGGCTCATTCTCTTCCTCTTCCGGTGTGATGTTCAGATAGAACGGGAACACCAGATTGTCACGTGTGTTGGTGGAACGTATCGTGTAGTCCACCTGTACCAGCAGTACGCCGCCCCGGTTCTGCCGCTGGGGCACCACGGAGATGTTCTCGATCCGCGGCTCCTGCTCCCTCAGGGTCTCGGTGATGTCCCGCACCATGATGGAGAGGGAGGTGTTGCTCATGTCCATAAAGGTGTAGGACAGGAGCCTACTGCCGAAGCCCGGGCGCATCAGGCGTTCCGTCCGCTGCGTCATCAGGATCAGATAGACCGATTCCCGGATGCTCTCCTCCTCTGAAACGGTGACGAAGCGTCCTGTGGCCGGATCCACCTGGGGCGGAAATTTCATCCCTGTGCCGAGAAAACTCTGTTCCATCTGCCCTCCTTTTTACCCAAGCTTGATGGGTGTGCCGGATATGGTGACCGGTCCGCTGGATTCCAGCTTGGTCATCGAGTTGCCTGTCACGGAGGTGTTGCCGCTGGTGATCTCCGCACGGCTGTTGGCCTCCAGCTTCATCGAGTCCTGCGCCTTGAGGTTGATCTTGTTGGCGGAGAGCTCCACGGTGCCGTTGCTGCCGTTCATGGTGAGGGTGATGTTGTCCCCCACCTCAATGGTCAGCTTCTTCTCCGTCTTGATCTGGATGTTGCCCTTGTTGGATTCGGTCTGGATCAGGATCTTGTTCGCCCCGTCCTTGTCGGAGACGAGGATGGTGTGTTTCTCATTGTCCAGCTCCACCCGGTGGGTTGTGCCGGCGGTGTCGATGTAGATCTTGTCCTTCTCACCGTTGTCATCGTCCGCATTGTCCTCGAAGCGGATGGTGCTGCCGTGCTTCGTCACGATGCGTTTGATCTGGTTCTTCTCATCCACGGACTTGGTGAGGAACTGGTCGTTGTCCCGCGGGATGCAGCCCAGGATGTAGGGCCGCTCGATGTTGCCCTGCTCAAAGCCCACGAGTACCTCGTCCCCGATCTCCGGCAGGAAGTAGTGTCCCCACTTGGGGCCGCTGGAGGGCATGGCCACCCTGGCCCACAACAGTTCGTTGGCCTCCTCGTCCCGGGTGAAGATCTGTACACAGACCCTGCCCGGCATGTCCTCGTTGTAGTTGTTGGTGACCTGCCCCACCACCAGGCCGAAGATCCGGTTGTCTCCCGTATCTGTCTTCTCCACCTGCCGTTTGGCAATGTCGTCCATGATATCAAATATCGCCATATGCTCTGTCCCTGTCCTTACTGCATCTTGGCAGATCTGCCGATGATGTGCGTGCGGAAGCTCTCCTGCGACTCCATGGTGTGGCGGACGTTGGTCAGGTAGAAGGTGTTGTCCGCCGCCTTGCCGAAGCCGTCCACCTCGATGAAGTGTCCCGGCATCAGCACCGGCAGCCCGATGGCCACGGCGTCCAGCATGCCGAAACGGTAGCTCATGTTCTCCAGCAGGTACTGGGCTCTGTAGTCCGCGTCCCGCTGGGAGGCCGCGGTGGGATCGACGTAGATCTTCTCCTGCTTGCTGATGAGCTGCTTGGCCTTGTTGCCCTGGGAGATCTTGTTGGTGAACTGCTTCTTGGCGGTGACCACCTTGCCCCGTCCGGGATCCACGTTGCGAACCTCCAGCTTGCCCACCAGTCCCGTGATGTCATAGCTGATGTCGATCTCCACAAAGCCCTCGTCCGGGCCCAGCTTGATCAGCTTGCTGGTGTCGCTCTTGGCCTTGCGGAAATACACCTGGCCGCGCTCCGCAAAGAATTCGTAGTTGAACTTCTTGGCGGCCTTGACGACGAATTCGTAGTCGCTCTCAAATACCATCTCCACGGTCTGGTCGGTGGTCTCGTTGTCCTCTCTCTTGTCCGGGGTGGCGTCCACGTTGTATTTGTCCACAATGCCGTTGTTCTGCAGCTTCTCATAGGCGCCCTCGGCAAAAATCTTGTCCACCGCCTCCGAGTAGCTGTTGGCCTTGATCTGTTTGGCGTAGTTGTTGGCCATCATGATGCCCTTGACATCCATGGCGTGGACCTCGATGCCCGGCAGCTCATGCTGTCTGTAGACGAAATCCACCTGGGAGATGAAGCCGCGGAATACCTCCGAGACGCTGGTTCCGTAGCCCATGAGGATCTTGACACAGGAGCCCAGGAGGATGTATTTCTTGACCTTGTCGAATTTGTACTCTCTCGTCGCCATGTCATAGCAGTTGTAGATCGTAAACTCGGCCACGGAGGCCTCATACCCGCTTGTCAGGTCCACGATGATATTGGAGATGGCAAAGCCCGCCTTGTCCAGGGCAATGTTCCTGCCCCCCACCTCAATGCGGACGATGGGCAGAAGGAAATCATCGTATTTCGATTTCAGATCCTTAAAGTCTTCCATGCTGATTCTGCATCCTTACATGCTGATGTTGAAGAGGTTGCCGATCTCCTGGACCTCCTTGACCCCGTTGAAGCCGCCCGCAGCACTCATCGAGTCAAAAGCACTCTTCCAGGGTTCTCCCATCTGCGCGGCAGAGCTGCTGCCATCGACGCACATGATGGAGAGGGAGACATGGGCGCGGATGGGCTGTCCCTGCATGTTAAACATCGTATACTGGGCGGAGACATTGTTCACCACGCCTTGATAGTACATCTGTCCCCAAGAAAAGGTGACCATGCGGGTGTTGGGGCTGCGGAGCATGGCGATAAAGCCCTCCACCGTCTCCTGCACCGTCACCTTCTTCTTGCCTGCGACGGTCATTACTGTCTTGGCGGCGCCGGTGGCCACGTTGGTTACCGCGATATTCGTCTTGTCCTGTATAAAGGCGTCCAGCGGATCCACCTGGTCGAAGACCAGCTGCACCGTGAGATAGACGCGCACCTTGCTCTTGGTGTCCTGTCCGGGCTGTGAATTCTCCCCATAGCTCAGCATCGGCATGAAGCCCTCGCCTCTGGCGTGGAGGGAGAGGGTGGAGGGGTTGAACTGGACGATGAATTTCTTCTCGGCAGCATTCAGGGAGTTGGCAGCAAGAGTATCCTCCAGCGCCTGACGCAGTCCGTTAATTTCCTCCTGCGTGAAATGCTCTCCATCTTTCTTCTTTGCGCCTGGCACCGAGGCCGCATCAAGCGCACCCTTCGCACCCAGCACCTCCTCGGAGACCTGGGAACCACGTCTGTCGTACACTGTGATCACGGCCTTGGATATCAGACCAATATTCTCACCAATTGCATTTGTGATGGTATCTAATTCCATAGTCAACTCCGTCTTTCGTCACAACGCCAGGTTTAACAATGCATTTCTGCCTGCCGGACCAAGCGCGTTGGGGCTGATGTTTTCCTTGCCCTTCAGGGATAAATTGCCAGGCTCCCCGAATACCCTGTTGAAGGCCTTGTCCCAGTAGCCGCCCTTCTCCGCACTCTCCATCTGGTGATCCTGCTGCATCTGGATGTCCAGCACCGCCCGGACCGGTTCCCCTTTCTTGTTGAACATGGTGTAGTTGGCATTGACCTGGAACATAACGCCGCGAAAAACCATATCCGACCAGTAGAAGATGGCCTGCTGTGTCGCCGGGGTCATCAGGCAGGCGATCAGTGCCTCCACCTGCATGCGCACGGAATGGGGTCTGGCCACATCCATCAGAAGGCTCGCCGCGGTTCCCGTGGAGATGTTCAGGGAATCCAGCATGAAGGCGTCCTGGATGTTCATGTCATCCAGCACCAGCTGCATCGCCAGGGTGGTGATGGCCTCCGTGTTGATCTGGGTGACCTGATTGGCCATGATGTTGCTGATGCTGGAGGAATCGATCTCACGCATACCGGCGGAGGTATCCAGGTAGATGCTGCTGGGGTTGTACTGTACCTGGATCGTCATAAAGTTATCTCCGCCCAGGTCTTTGATTTTGTCCAGCCCGGGCACCCCGGTCATGGCGGCCTCCATATCCGACTGCTTCGACATCTTCGTCTCATTCAGCAGGGTTCTCTGCAGCGCTTTCATGCCGTCATTCACATCCTCGGCCTTTGTGGTCCGATCCTTCCAGATCATTAAGACGGCCTTGGGCAGGCAGCCTAATAACGATGACGCCGCATCCTGTTCG
>JAFSYF010000249.1 GCA_017443695.1 Butyrivibrio sp. | reverse complement strand
ATTCTGAAAACAATATATAAAGAACTGGAGCTCGACAGGTTCTGGAACTGGAAGACCCGGGGCAAGCGGGTGAAGTTCAGCACTGACCAGATTTTCAGACTGCTGACATTTGCCCGGGCCATGAACCCAGGTTCAAAGAGATATACATTGGACAACAAAGATTTCTTCTTTGAACCATTTGACGGCTTCTCTCTCGATGATATCTATCACGCCCTGGATATCATCACCGAGAACAAGGAAGACCTCCAGAAGTGGATATTTGAGCACTCTACAAAAATCTGTGAACGTGACATGTCGGTATCATACTTCGACTGCACAAACTACTACTTCGATATCAGTCATCCTGATGTAGATGAGTTGGATGAAGAAGGAAATCCGGTAGACAGGGACGGCAAACCTACGGAGGCTTCATTGCGTAAGCGCGGTCCGGAGAAGAACCACCGGCCAGATCCGATCGTAGAGATGGGACTTCTCATAGACAGAAACGGGATTCCGATCGCATATGATCTTTTCCCGGGGAATGAATCGGAGAAGATCCATATGCGGCCGATCATCAATCGTGTAAAACAGGAGTTCGACGACTGCAGGGTCATATATGTTGCCGACAGAGGTCTGAACACCTCTGACAACATCTACTGGCTTAACGGGGATAATAAAGCTGATGCCAACGAACGTGATGGCTATGTATATGGCCAGTCAATCCGTGGAGCGGATGCGGAGTTCAAGGCGTGGGTTCTTAGCGGCAACTACCAAAGCGACAAGGTGATCGATGACGAAGGGAAAGAGGTGATATTTCGCCATAAATCACGCATCCGTCCCAAAGATCTGCATGTCAACGTAACCAAGCCCAACCAGAAGAAGCCTGTCAAGAAAAAAGTTACCGTTGATCAGAAGCAGATGGTCTACTATTCCGATAAGTACGCAAAAAAACAGAAAGCAGACAGAGATGCCATGATAGCCAGGGCAAAAGACCTTATCCGTTTCCCAGAGAAGTATGATCGCGTTACATCCAAGGGAAGTGCCGCTTATGTGAAGAACATAGCCTTTGACAAGGGTACCGGGGTAATCGTGGATGGCAAAAATCTTGAACTGGATCTGGAAAAGATCGAAGAAGAGGAAAAATATGATGGCTATTATTCCATCGTTACAAGTGAGCTTAAAATGAGCGATGAGGAGATGCGTAAAATCTACAGAGGTTTGGCAAGAATAGAAGCCTCTTTCAAAGTGACAAAAACCTGTTTCGAATCCCGTCCTGTATATGTATGGCTGAACTCCCACATCGAAGCACACTTCGCCACTTGCTTCCTTGCGCTTGTTCTCATCCGACTCCTGGAACATAAGTTGGGATATGAATACCCCGTTGGAAGGATCATCAACTCGCTCAAAAAATACACCTGCACCCACCTCGATACAAACAACTGGCAGTTCACCTACTACGACGAAATCCTTGATGCCTGCGGAAAAGCGTTCGATATGAAGCTTGATAAAAAATACTGCACACAGCAGAATATACAACGATTGCTGAGATACTGAAGACAAATGTAGGGGCTATCAGTGTGCGGAAGCACCGGCTCAGACAACGGATGGCCTGCGCTGTAGCTTTGAGGCTTTAGCATTTATGCCACTTCATGCGCAGGTCATCCACGAGACTGAGCCGAAAAAACTGATTCGCCAGGAAAACAAAAATACGCCATACAGATGAATCGGCTCAATCCCGTGCTAATACTGGGATTGAGTCGAATTAACTTCGGAAGTTGAGATTATAACATAGAATAATATTAGAAACCCTGTCATTTTGTATAATTTATGACCAAATTTCTTCGCGAATTATTGTCAATATTGCCGAAGACGCGGTGGGTGACCCGGAGGGAGTTCATCGTTTATAATCAGAGAGAAAACATTCATTCTTTCAATGTGTATGAAAGGAGATCATTATGAAGTGGGTATGTTCCGTCTGTGGTTATGTGCATGAAGGGGATCAGCCCCCGGAGGCGTGCCCGGTCTGTAAGGCACCTGCGGAGAAGTTCACGAAGCAGGATGGGGAGATGACATGGGCTGCGGAGCATGTGGTCGGCGTGGCCAAGGGCGCTCCGGAGGACATCATCGCGGATCTGCGGTCCAATTTCAACGGGGAATGCTCCGAGGTCGGTATGTATCTCGCCATGAGCCGTCAGGCGTTCCGTGAGGGATATCCGGAGATCGGTGACTACTATCACCGTGCGGCACTGGAGGAGGCAGAGCATGCGGCGAAATTCGCGGAGTTGTTGGGCGAGGTGCTGACAGATTCCACGAAGAAGAATCTTCAGATGCGTGTCGATGCGGAGAACGGTGCAACTGCCGGCAAGACGGATCTGGCGAAGCGTGCCAAGGAACTGAACCTGGATGCCATCCATGATACCGTGCATGAGATGGCCAGGGATGAGGCACGCCATGGCAAGGCATTCAAGGGACTGTTAGACAGATATTTCGGCTGAGCATATTAAAACGTTATTATCTCAGAACGGTTACGATAAAATCAGGGGGACAGGAGGCATGATCGTTCAGACCATCCCGATGACAGAGCGGGGCTCGTCGGAGGGTGCCCGTCTCGACATCTGTGTACAGACGCATTCAGAGACGGTGGCGGTCGGTCTCCGCCCCCTGGTTTTGTTATGCCCGGGTGGCGCCTATCTGTATACCTCAGATCGGGAGGCGGAGCCGGTGGCGCTCGCTTTTGCGGCAAAGGGCGCCCATGTGGCGATCCTGCGGTATTCGACGGCACCGGATGCCCATTATCCGACATCACTGGCGGAGCTGGGCAGGGCTGTGCAGTATATGCGGGCACACGCCAAGGAGTGGTGGATCGATCCGGACAGGATTGTGATCCAGGGATGCTCCGCCGGCGGACATCTGGCGGCCTCCTATGCCTGCTTCTGGCGGGATCCGGCGCGCGTCCTGGCAGCAATGAATGAGAACAATAAGGAAGAAAGGCTGACGGATACGGAGGTGTTGAAACCCAACGGACTGATCCTGTGTTATCCTGTCATCACCAGCGGGCCGCACGCACACCGGGATTCCATCCGGAATCTTCTGGGTGACCGGTATGATGCGATGTGCACAGAGATGAGTCTGGAGACGCAGGTCAGTGCGGATGTGCCGCCGACTTTCCTCTGGCATACCTGGACGGACGGGAGTGTCCCGGTGCAGAACAGTCTGCTGTTTGCATCGGCGCTGGCAGAGGCGGGGATCAACACGGAACTGCATATCTATCCGGAGGGAGGCCATGGTCTGTCGCTGGCCAACCGCCTGACGCTGGGACAGAGCGGCCAGGAGTGCTGTCCGGCCTGTGAGGGGTGGATCGATCTGGCCACTGCATGGGTGGGACGGCTGTGAATTACATTGTATTTGATCTGGAGTGGAACCAGGGAGAGTCGCCGAAGGAGCAGGAGCTGACGGGACTGCCTTTTGAGATCGTGGAGATCGGGGCGGTACGGCTGGATGTGGAGCGCCGGGTGACGGGGCAGTTCACCAGACTGATCCGGCCGCAGGTCTACCACAAGATGCACCGATATACGGAGGAACTGATCCATCTGTCCATGGAGGAACTGGAACGGGACGGGGAGCTTTTTCCTGATGTGGTGACGGAGTTTCTGGACTGGTGCGGGGAGGATCCGGTCTTCTGCACCTGGGGGACGCTGGATCTGACGGAGTTGCAGCGCAACATGGAATACTATGGGATGGAACCGCTCACAGAAGGCAGGCCCCTTCCTTTTCTGGATGTGCAGAAGCTGTTCTCTCTGGCGTTCGAAGATGGGAAATCCCGCCGTTCGCTGACACATGCCATTGAACAGCAGGGCATTGAGGCGGACCAGCCCTTCCACCGGGCACTGTCGGATGCCGTGTATACGGCGAGGCTCCTGCAGCGGATCTCGCCGAGGCTCTTGCGCAATATCTCCTTTGATGCGCATGTGACCCCGCAGGACGCGGCACATGAGGTGCATATCGTTTTTGATACCTATGCCAAGTTTATCTCACGAACCTTTGAGACGCGGGATGAACTGCTGGGGGATCAGGAGGTCATGAGCACCAAGTGTTATTTGTGCCATCACAACATCCGGCGGAAGGTGAAGTGGTTCACACCGAACAACGGGCGGTACTATCTGGCTGTCGCCAACTGTGACCGACACGGCTTCGTGAAGTATAAGCTCCGCATCCGCAGTACGGAGGATGGCGGATTCTATGCGGTGAAGACAGCCAAATTCATTGATGAGGCATTTTATGAGGATCTGCGCCGTCTGCGCAGGACATCTCCGCGTCCGCGGGGACGGAAGAATTCATAGGAGACCAGGGCACGGATCAGGTACGCGAGGATGCAGCAGGCCACAGCCAGCATGAAAAGCCGGCGGGTGGCCTTCCGGACGTCGATGTAGATGGTGCCTCCGGTGAAGATGTCGCTCACGGACTGTAATGCGTCCGTGGAGGAGGGAATCACCGGCTCATGGCCGGTACTCAGCAGATAGCCGCTGCCGGCATGTCGGCCATGCCAGGAGAAGTCCAGCCAGGCCATGGCATTGGGCGGTATCTCGGATGACGGGAAATCTGTGGACAGGGTCATCTCCAGGTCCTGGGGATGGATGCTCTGCGGCAGCAGGAGGGCGATGCCCGGATCAAGGGTGACCAGCTGCGTGGCGGCAGTTTCCATCCCGGTCAGTGCCGAAAAGGCGCTGAGCTGTTCTGCCAGAGCATCGGCCAGCTCGGAGGCGTCCATCATCCGGAAGGTGGAGAAGGCATAGTCCAGGAGGGAGACGGTGTCTGTGAACTGCGACGGTGAGCTGCTGCGCAGGACGACACAGACCAGGCGCAGTCCCCCGCGCTCAGCGCAGGTGACGAGGGTTTCCCCGGCCTGGCTGGTGTATCCGGTTTTGCCGCAGAGTACACCTTCACAGGGGATCTCCCCGGTGACCAGTTTGTGTTTGTTGCGCAGCCAGAAGTCATCCGGCTGTCCGGGGGTCGCTTCGAAATGGTAGGCGGCGGTGCCGCCGATCCTGGAAAGATACGGGTTGTCCGCGAAAGCGGCACCGATCAGCGCCAGGTCGTAGGCACTGGTGTAGTGGTGTTCGTCGTGGAGTCCGCTGGGGTTGACGAAGTGAGAGTCTGTGCAGCCCAGTTCGGCAGCCCGCTCGTTCATCAGATCGGCAAAGGCCGGGATGCTGCCACTGACGTATTCGGCAACAGCGCCGGATACCTCGTTGGCGCTGCCCACAAGGATGCCGTAGAGGCTCTGTTCCAGTGTCAGGTATTCACCGGCATTCAGGCCGATGTTGGAACCGTCCGTCGGTACCGAGTCCACAGCGGTGCGGGTGATGGGAACGGTGTCGGAGGGATCCCCGTTTTCGATGGCCAGGAGGCAGGTCAGGAGCTTGGTGGTACTGGCAGGGTAGAGACGGGTGTGGATATTCTTCTCATATAATATGGTGCCGGTGGAGGCCTCCATGACGATGGCGGCCTCGGCATCTACGTCGGGACCCGTGGGCCAGTCTGCAGTCGCATCGTTCGCTGCGCAGGATACCGAACCGGGGACGAATGTCCCCAGCAACAGCAGCAGGATCCACAGACAGATGGCTGTTCCTTTTTTCATGGTAATATTATAAAGGTAATGGTTGGTTTGCAAAAGAGGAGAGATGGTGTAAAATAATTGTATGCGATTAAGAAATGTACCTGGGGCAAAGCAGGCGGTGGAGGAAAGTCCGTGGTGCGTCACAATGCCGGAAGAATACAGGGGGCAGTGGCGTTCGCTCTTTGGGGGAGATGGCACGAAGCCGCTCCATCTGGAGATCGGGACGGGTAAGGGCCGGTTCATCACGGAGATGGCGGGTCTGCATCCCGGGGTGCTGTACCTGGGGGCGGAGAAATACTCCAGTGTGCTGTGTAAGGCGATAGAGAAGCAGACAGTGGCAGCGCACCCGAATCTGCGTCTGGTGCGGATGGAGGCGGAGATTCTGCCGGAGGTGTTCGCGCCGGGGGAGGTGGATCGGATCTATCTGAATTTCTCCGATCCGTGGCCCAAGGCGAGACATGCGGACAGGCGGCTCCCCTCGGCCCGATTCCTCCGTCTGTATGAGCAGGTGCTGGTGCCAGATGGTTCTGTGGAATTCAAGACGGATAATGAGGCGCTGTTTGATTTTGCGCTGGAGGAGGTCGAGAAGGCGGGCTGGCGGCTTATGGCCTGTACCAGGGATCTCCACCGGGATGCGGTGATGTGTGAAGGGAATGTGATGACCGAATATGAGGAGCGTTTCTCCTCGCAGGGTCATCCAATTTATAAATTTATGATTCAAAGGAGGTAGGAGATGGAGTACACATTCACAACCGACAATTTCGATGCGGAGGTGCTGGCGAGTAAGCTCCCTGTGCTGGTGGATTTCTATGCGGACTGGTGCGGACCGTGCAAGATGATGGCGCCGATGATCGCTGAGCTGGCCGCTGAGTTTGATGGTGAGCTGAAGGTCGGGAAGCTCAATGTGGATGAGAACCCGGAGATCGCACAGAAGTATGATGTGATGTCGATTCCGATGTTCGCCTTCATTAAGAATGGTGAGCTGGTGGAGTCCACGGTGGGCGCGCAGAGCAAGAGCAAGCTCCAGTCCATCATTGAGAAGGTGACAGCTTAAGGATCATGTCCGTTCAGGAAAAAGACGAGTATACCCATAGCGCCGGCGGTCATGAGGTGACCGTCGGCATCTTTGACTCCGGCATCGGTGGGCTGGGCGTGCTGCACGAGGCGGTGTGTGCCCTGCCACAGGCACGGTTCCTGTTCTATGCGGACCGCGCGCATGTCCCCTATGGCGAGCGGTCGGAGCGGGAGATTCTGTCCTATGCGGAAGAGATCACGGCTTTTCTGCGGGAGCGGGGGTGTGCGGCTATTGTCATCGCCTGCAATACGGCCACGAGTGTCGCCGCGGAGGCCCTGCGGGAGCACTATCGTGGAGAGGGATTACCTATCATCGGGATGGAGCCTGCGGTGAAGCCGGCACTGGAGTGGGAGCCGGAGGGGCCGGTACTGGTGATCGCGACGCCTGTTACGGTGCGGGAGCATAAGCTGCAGGCACTGCTGGAGCGTCTGGATGCGACACACCGGGTGCATGTCCATCCGATGCCGGAGCTGGTCCGGTTTGCGGAGGGTGAGCGGTTCGAGGATCCGGCGGTGGAGGCATATCTGGCAGAGGAACTGATGCCCTATGTGGAGGCCGGGATCCAGTCGGTGGTGCTGGGATGTACGCATTTCAATTATTTCGTGCCGCAGCTGCGGGCGCTGTTTGGACCCGGGGTACGGCTGTTTGACGGCAATGACGGGACGGTCCGGCATCTGGCCGCACTTCTGGGGCTGCAGGCTGAGTCAGAACCGGATGGGCGTTTCCGGGAGAGCGCTTTTGACCAGACGCGGATTACCTGCTTTGATTCCGGTGTGGAGATCACGGACCCGGCGGAGCTGGCCTTTTTCTCAAGGCTGCATGCACGGTTCGCACAGACCCGGCAGTAAGTTTATACTTTCTTAAGAATTACACTCGTTTTCTTAATATTCTCTTGCTTTCGCCCATATACGGTAGTATATTATCCAAAGAACCACAAGATATTGTGGCAGGAATAATCATGCGGAGAAAAGGCAGGGGCGGAGATGCCGGATGCCGAGAAGGGGAAAGGTTTACAGATGAAGATCATCAAGCGCAGCGGCAAGGAGGTTGCTTTCGACGGGGAGAAGATCCTGGCGGCCATTCGTAAGGCGAATAAGGAGGTGTCGGGGGAGAATTGCCTGACGCCGGAGCAGATCGCACAGATCGAGGCGGAGGTGGAGGCGCAGTGTGCGCGTCTGACCCGCGCGCCCGGGGTGGAGGAAATCCAGGATATGGTGGAGAACGGTATCATGGGCTCCGGAAAGTACGAGGTTGCCCGGAAATACATCACCTATCGGTACCGCCGCAAGCTGGTGCGCCAGTCCAATACCACGGATGAGCAGATCCTGTCTCTGATTGAGTGCAACAATGAGGAGGTCAAGCAGGAGAATTCCAATAAGAATCCCACGGTGAACAGCGTGCAGCGGGATTATATGGCCGGTGAGGTCAGCAAGGACATCACACGTCGCTTCCTGCTGCCTCCGGATATCGTCAAGGCCCATGAGGAGGGCGTAATTCATTTCCACGATTCCGATTATTTTGCACAGCATATGCACAATTGCTGTCTGGTGAATCTGGAGGATATGCTCCAGAACGGGACGGTGATCAGTGAGACGATGATCGAACGTCCGAAGAGCTTCTATACGGCGTGCAATGTGGCGACGCAGGCGATTGCGCAGATCGCCAGTTCCCAGTACGGCGGGCAGAGCATCACGCTCTCCCATCTGGTTCCTTTCGTGGATGTGAGCCGGCAGAAGATGCGGGCGGAGGTCCGGGAGGAGATCGAGGAGACCGGGATCGGCGCGACGGAGGCACAGATCAATGAAATCGCAGAGATGCGTCTGCGCAAGGAGATCGAGCACGGGGTTCAGGTGATCCAGTATCAGGTGATCACGCTGATGACGACGAACGGGCAGGCGCCCTTCATCACCGTATTCATGTATCTCGATGAGGTGCCGGAGGGGCAGCTGCGGGACGATCTGGCGATGGTCATCGAGGAGATGCTGCGGCAGCGGATTCTGGGGGTGAAAAATGAGAAGGGGGTGTACATCACGCCCGCATTCCCCAAGCTGATCTATGTGCTGGATGAGGACAATGTCAGGGAGGGCACGAAATACTGGTACCTGACGAAGCTCGCGGCAGAATGTACGGCCAAACGGATGGTGCCGGATTATATCTCTGCGAAGAAGATGCGGGAGTATAAGAACGGGGATGTCTATCCGTGCATGGGGTGCCGTTCTTTCCTGACGCCGGATACGGCGGGTCTGGGTGAAAACGGAAAGCATAAGTATTACGGCCGGTTCAACCAGGGGGTGGTGACACTGAACCTGGTGGATGTGGCCTGCTCCTCCGAGGGGGATGAGGAGCGGTTCTGGGCGCTGATGGAGGAGCGGACGGAGCTGTGCTATAAGGCGCTGATGTACCGGCATAAGAGGCTATTGGGGACACCGTCGGATGTGGCGCCGATTCTATGGCAGTTCGGGGCACTGGCGCGGCTGAAAAAGGGAGAGACCATCGATCAGCTGCTGTTCAATAATTATTCAACGATCTCTCTGGGGTATGCCGGGTTGTGTGAGTGCACGAGGTACATGAAGGGGGTCAGTCACACGGATCCCGAAGGGAAGGGGTTTGCGCTGCAGGTGATGCAGTTCCTGAACGATAAATGTGCCAAATGGCGTGCGGCAACGAATATCTCCTTCAGTCTCTACGGGACGCCGCTGGAGTCCACGACCTATAAGTTCGCGCGCTGCCTGCAGAAGCGCTTCGGGATCATTGAGGGCGTGACGGACAAGAATTACATCACCAACAGCTATCATGTGCATGTGACGGAGAAGATCGATGCGTTTACGAAGCTGCGCTTTGAATCGGAGTTCCAGGCGTTGTCTCCGGGTGGGGCCATCAGCTATGTCGAGGTGCCCAATATGAATGATAATCTGGAAGCGGTGCTGTCGGTGATGCAGTATATCTATGAGAATATCATGTACGCGGAGCTCAATACGAAGAGTGACTATTGCCAGTGCTGCGGGTATAATGGGGAAATCGCCATCGTGCAGGATGATGACGGCAAATATGTGTGGGAGTGCCCGAACTGCGGAAACCGGGATCAGGCGACGATGAATGTGGCCAGGCGTACCTGCGGATACATCGGTACCCAGTTCTGGAATCAGGGACGGACGCAGGAGATCCGGGAACGGGTATTGCATGTATCGAGCAAGATGCTCGGTGCGAAAACCAAAAAATTTTTTTGAACGAAACCGTGAAAAAATGAACAAAATAGACATTTAAACTTAAAAGTTCAATTTCTGGTTTCGTGACAAAAATGAACAATTCCTCCAAGGAGCAGCAAAAAAATGATCAGGTTGGAGTATAATCTCTAACCTGGTCTTTTTTGTTGGCAATAGATTTTTGTATTTCGCTGAAATCGAGATATATTTTTGGTATAATAATGGTGGATGGGTGTGCTTTCCCACAGTTGTTTAGAATGTGGGGAGGCGTGTCGATACAGAATACAGGAGTGTGTATTCCCAACGGAAATGATTGCGGCAGGGGAGGTGATGGAATGGGTGTGATTGATACTGAAGGAAAGCAATACCTTTCCATCAATAGCTACTTTGCTGATATGTTCAATTTCCTTCTTCATGATGGGGAACCAGTGATTCGTCCTGATAAGCTGAAGGAACTGGATACGACAGAGATAGCGATTCCTTATGGAAACAATGCGAGAGTTCCGGTTCAGAAGTACAGAGACCTTTTGAAACTGTGGTCGGCTATGATGGATGAGGATGCGGTATATGTGATGCTCGGCGCAGAGCTGCAGGGGAAAACACATTATGCCATGCCGGTCAAAAAGGGACTCTATGACATGATCGGGTATGCCCGCCAGGTTGACGAGGCAAGAAACTCCTATAGGAATAAGCAGGAATCAGGAGATCTCTATGTCGATGATGGGGTGCTCAAGATCAAGCTGACCAGTGAGGAATTCCTGTCAGGCTTCCGGAAGGGAGACAGGCTGATACCGATCATCACGGCAACGGTGTATCTGTCGGCGGACAAATGGGATGGGCCACAGGATCTTCATGATATGCTGGATGTGAAGGACAAAGGACTGCTGAGATTCATTCCGAATTATCCCATCAATCTGATTGCTCCGTATCACATGAAGGATGAGGATTTTGACAAGTTCAGCACAGATCTCGGCCTTGCCATGAAGGTCCTGAAATATCAGAAATCCGGAGCGGTTGAAGTAATCAAGGCGACGGATCACAGGAAGGTAGACAGAAACACAGCTGTTTTCCTGAACCGTGTTGCGAATCTCGGTCTTGAATTTGATGAGAAGGAGGATTCGATAGATATGTGTAAAGCAATGGACGAGAACAATAAGAAGATGAAGATTACTGGAGCTGTCGAGATGCTTCGTCTGGAAGGCGCAACTGAGGAAGATATCATCGCAAAAGTGATGAAGCTATACAATGTCACCAAGGAGTATGTGCTTGCGATCTTGAAGGCACAGGTTGCGTAATATATTCGTAAATGACAACCAGAAAGGGATTGACAGCCATGCAGAATAGAACTACGCT
>JAFSYF010000248.1 GCA_017443695.1 Butyrivibrio sp. | reverse complement strand
GTACCGTCTATGTCGCCGGCAACCATGAGAATGGCGCGGCAGCCAAGGAAGCCAGCAAAGCGGCGGATCTGGGATATGACGGAAATGGCGTGATCTATCAGGATCCGGCGCTCATTGTTTTTGCCATCGATTATGATGATCTCGTGCAGACCGATGCGGAGGGCAACCGCCGCGTCAGCTATGACGCTGTGCTGCCGAGGCTGAAGGGTTTCTTTGAACGGCTGAAGGGGAGATACAACCATGAGCTGATCCTGATCTCCTCTCACGCAGGTCTGCACTGTCTGGGGCTCCAGCCGGAGAGCACCGCCAAAGACTGGGCCGGCGAAGCCAGCTACAACGTCGACCGGTCAGACGAGATGGTCCGGCTCATCAATCAATATGCGCTGAACTATGATATGGAGGTGATGTTCCTCTTCGGTCATGACCATTCCAAGGGTGAGAAAGAGTTCCGTCTGAAGTACGGCGACAGTATCGTCAGTACCAGGAGCTATGCCAACCGCTCGTATGAGCGGAAGCGGCTCTTTTTCACCTACGCCCATGCAGGGTATATAACAAATACCATCGGCGGATCAGAGCATTACAGCTTCATCCATTGGGATGAGGATACCCTGCACAGGGAATTCGGCCAGCTGTCAGAGACGGTGGTGGACGATGCGCAGGAGCGCGGCCGTATCGCCACCGAAGAAGAGAGAAACGATCTCTCCGGCAGTGTGGGCGAAACACTGGTTGCCGAAGATGGATCATCCAGGGGATCCGTTGTGGACAGGGATGTGTCCGGAACCACGACTTCTGTGGCTTATACAGAACAAAACACCAAAGGGAAGAAACGTGTGTGGACCTTTACGCCTGTGAAGGGGCATCTCGTGCGGCTCACCGGCATAGAGACGGATAAGCGGAAGTTGGAAATCCCCGGTGTCATCACCGCAGCCGACGGACAGGACTACAGCGTCATACGGATCGGCAGGGATGTCCTGCGGGATAATCAGGCCGTCTGCCAACTGGATGTGCCGGAGACGGTGAGGCGAATCGAAGCTGGCGCCTTCCGGGGCGCATCCAATCTCCGAACGATCCGCATCCGCGGCAAGCTCCGCAAGGTTGGTTCCGATGCTTTCCGTGGGATTGCCAGGGATGCCGTCATCATCTTAGAGGAAGAGCCCTCAGAGAAGGTGCTGCAAGAGATCCGGAGGCAGGCAGGCCGCGGGGTGGCGATTCATATCTCCCACCCCGCCATGTGACAATGATGTTCACTGCTCAGGCTCGTGTCAGAAAGCGTGCACTGACATCAGTGCGAGACCATGTAGCGAACAATGGCTGCGCAGCGGCGCGCTGCCTCATGCTCGAAGGAAGGATAATCCATCTGCGCGGAGCCATCCGCCTTGTCAGAGATCGCACGCATGATCACGTACGGCACGTTGTTCTGGCAGCAGATCTGCGCGATCGCTCCCCCCTCCATCTCACAGCAGAGTCCTCCGAACTCATCAACAATGGTCTGCTTCTGCTCATCTGAGGCGACAAATCGATCTCCCGTGCAGATACGCCCTTCGAATGCATGGATCTCCGGCGCACACTGGGCCACCGCATCCACCGCGCTCCTGCGCAGGGCATCATCCGCCGGCAGATAGGGGGTCCCAATCCCATCGAGCTCGCCGGGCTGATATCCCAGCGGCGTCAGGTCAAAATCATATTGCACCGCATCGGTGGAAATGACGATATCCCCTATGTCGATCTCCGCGTCCAGAGATCCGGCAACGCCGGTATTGATGATGCAGTCCACACCAAAATCATTGATGAGCAGCTGGGCACAGGTCCCCGCATTCACCTTTCCGATGCCGCATTTCACAATGACGACGTCAGCGCCATCCAGGGTGCCCTCATAGAAAATCATTCCGGCGCTGCTTGTTGTCTTCGGGTTTTGCAGCTCCTGCTGCAGTGAGTCCACCTCTTCCTCCATGGCGCCGATGATGCCTGTTCTGTTGCCCGTCTTTTCTTTTTGCTGGCCGCATCCCGCAAGCACCGGTACACACCACAGGGTGATGATCAGGACAAGGATGACAGATCTCGTGATACGCATTTATTTTCCTCCATTCAACGTCATTCTATACAAAACAATGGCAAGGGCTGCGCTGATGGCATCTGCCAGAAACTTGACCTTTATTATACTCCAGTTCCCCGCAGTTCGCGAACCTTTTCTTTCAAGGCGCTGATGATACGATCCCTATCCGTGTGGTCTGAGATCAGATCCGGCCTCGGGGTGAACTTCTTGATACCAAGCAGTATTCTTTTCTGGTTGAGGGATAGCTTTTCGGCGTATGCCCTGGCCAGCTGTTCATGCCGTTCTTCCAGGATCTCTTTCCCTTCAAGGAGTTTCTGCTCAAGCATCCTGGGCGCACTTGTAACCATCTCATATTTGTCCTGGGCGATTTCATTAAACTCATTATGCATCCGGTTCACATCATTCAAAAGCGCCGAGAGGCTGGCCTCTGTCAATGCACAATCGGCGCCGAACAGCATCGCAAGAACAATCGCAAGAAATACGTACACCTCCGGGAGTACCAGCGCATGCACTTTCTCTACTGCCGGAATCAGGTATCTGACGACGACGATGCCCGCCAGGCCAAAAGCAATGCTCACGGGGACGCAGATCCTGCCCTGAATATTCAGCGGCATGGTGCTGTAGTCCCACCACCTCGCATGGAATCTTTTTTCCAGTACCCAGGATGTACAAAACTCAGCAATTGCACTACCGATATAGCAGATGATAAAAATGCCCCAGACCGGGAAATCCGGTGACGACAGAAAATCTATCCGTCCAAAAAGGGCAGATGTTATGACGACACAGGAACCATAAATCGGGCAGATCGGTCCGAAGAGGAAGCCCCTGTCCGCCCACTTTCGCTCATTGATGGAGCAGAATATCGATTCCCATACCCACCCAAGGAAGCTGTAAAAAATGAATTCCACAAAATACTGCGCAATGATCATGCCGATCCACCGCTTCTACATATATACCCGCTGCCTAATCAAATCAACGCCGTCATGGAAGGGATCGAAGGGGGAATCACTGAAGCGGTAGGACAGGAAGCCGTTATTGGGCGTATAGACACCGAGCTCCGGCACCGGTTTCTCATACCGCTTGGAGTAGATGTAGACATACTGTCCCATCACCTTGCGCGGACTGGAGGCCTCAAAGAACGCGTCGATCAGGGAGATGTGCCCGTCATCCACCGGCGCTGACCAAACGACATAGTTGCGCCCGCAGTACCTGTCTCTCTCCGTATCATGGGAACCATAGACATAGACCCTGGTTTCCCCCGCATGGGTAAATACCCGGGGTTCCCCGTCCGGGACATGCTCCCACAGCGGCATATACGGATTGGCACCCCGGATCACTTCTTTTCTCATGACTTCTCTTCCAGCTGCCGGACGATATGGCGCAGGCAGCCCTCTTCAAACGGGTTGTCCAGTCCCACCTTCTTCAGCAGTCCTGTGAAATAATCGGACGCGGACAGCTTACAGAGCTTCAGATAGCTGTCCCAGGCAGCCTTCCTGTCACGGTGCATCCACGCGCGGTACTGCAGGGCATCCGCCTGGGCGATGCAGTAGTCGATGTAATACAGCGGGGAATCATAGATATGCTTCTGTTTCTGCCAGAAGCCGCCCTCTGCGAAAAAGGACAGATCGCCGTAATCCTGGGTGGGACGGTACTGGCGCTCTAAGTCGAG
>JAFSYF010000247.1 GCA_017443695.1 Butyrivibrio sp. | reverse complement strand
GTCCGAGAGCTGCTTTTTCATGCTTTCCAGCCCACGCAGAGAACAGGCTGCGTGACAGCGAACGATGGGACTCGGAACCTCCAGGGCCAGACGTTCCAGCATATCCTTTGCGCCGGGGCTGCTGTTTCGTATCTCCCAGAGACGGTCCGAGGCCTGGAGGGCAATCGCCTCTTCTTCCTGCGGTTCAAAATGGGTTTCGTGCACAATGCGCAGTATCAGGGCAGGGTCAGAAGAGGAGCGGATCTCCTCCAGTGCGTTCTGGCAGCTCTTTTGCCATGAAGGCTTGCGTTTGAATAGGTCCAGAAATCCCATAACTTGTCTCCTTTTCGTATGCAGCTTCAATGCCGTCCGTACAGAGGATTCTGCATCCGCTCCACCTGCTCGATGGAGGTGTTCACGGTAGCCGGAGGCATACTTCCTGTACAGCTTTCCTTCTTTTATATAGGCAGCAGGTTTCCAGATGGGCCAGATGAAAGCGGGAAATGAAAACAATATGGAGGCGACGCACATCGACGGTCCCGCCTGAGCGGATTCCGAGCAGGATGCAGATCACGGTGGCGGCCAGAAGGATGAAAACGGGCATCGGCTTCTTTACTGTCCGGGCTGCCTCCTGCGCATGAGCCCGCGTACTGCGGTTCAACGTCACTGTATGGAACAGGAGGGGTATTGAAGAGGGTGCAGATGTCCTGACGCTTGCGGCTTACCCCGTGTTCCGGAGCATCACAGGTCCCCTTCACCACATAAAGGACAGATGCCAGACGAATCATAGTAATGATTGCCGACAGCCTCTATGGGTGAAACATCCATTTTCTGCAGGAGATGGGACAGGAAACGAGAACGGACCGGGAATGGCGATTCCCGTATCAGTGCCGTGTGGTGCCTATTCCCGTACAAAGCGTACCCAGGCCGGATCGAAGGGGTAGTCAAGGTCGTCACCGTCGATATGGTAACGGTACTGGAGAAGCCCTGTAGCGCCATCACCGTCAAAGACCAGATGGGACAGGTGAACGGAGCCGGCTTCGATCTCTTCTGCCACGCTTATGGTGTTGTTGACGGATGTGATGCAGCTCCCGGATGTGGTGGTGACCTTGGAACTGCCAAGGCGATATTCCACGGTTAGGTCACGGGCGCACGCTGTCAGGTCTTTCAGCCCCTGTCCATCCCCGGACAGAACGAAGGCGATGATCAGGGACCCGGCCTGGGAAACGTTGGCTGCACCCAGGTACAAAACTTCGCCTTCTTCCGGTTCGGGCAGTTTCATGCCGGCATCCATCGCCTGCTGCCGGGTGGGCGGATCGATGGGCGCTATGGCGGCTTCACCGGTGATGTTGACCAGATTCACCGATGCTGTGATATTCCAATCACTGTCAGCACCCACACTGGTATCTTTGTAGTGACCGGACAGGACCACATTGCAGCGTGCCTCATCCCCGTCTATGCGAAGCATGGCAATGGCAGTATAGTGATCCGGATCGATGATGATGTCCGTCGGACCGCTCACGTCCAGAGGAATCCAGGAGTCCTCCCGCAGAGAGAGCTGGTTGTTGATCAGCCAGGAATCCTGACCGGTCCGGGGCACCTCGATCGCCTGTCCGTACAGGACCGCGGCGCGGATCGATGTGTTGTTCGGTGCGGCGACAAAGGCCAGAAACAGCCGGGTTTGTTTGGTAAATCGCACATCGCTCACACCCAGGTATACCTTTTCCCCCTCTCCGGGATCAGGCAGTTTCATGCCGGCACGAATGGCCTGCGTTCTGAGGGCATCGAGATCAACGGTTTGCTCTGCCAGGGTGGGAATGAGCACCGCGAGCATCGCCAGTGCGAGGATGAAAACGAGAGCTTTTTTCATGGCTGATCTTCTCCTTCCTTCAGTCTTTCGACAATCCACTCTATGCCGGCAAAGGGTTCGAAGCTGCCGCTGTGGCTCATTTGATCGTGGACGGTTTTGGGTGGATCGTTGGTGGCTACGGTCTCAGAAAGAAACAGTGCGTTCTGATTCTGGTCATATACGCAGACTTTGGTCATACAGCGCGTGGCGACAGAGCCGCTGCTGTACATGCCCACGGACTTGTACTCGGGCCAGACGAACACGATCATGTCGGCTCCGTCGATATCGTCTGCCAGGCGATCTGCCGGAATGCGACCGGAGACATAGCGGTCATCCCTGCAGGAAATCACGGGAGCCTCGTCGTTCCAATCCTCATAGACGACGACTGCCAGCATACCCGCAAGGGACGGAGCCTTCTCCTGGCGAAGAGCGGTTTTGCCTTGATGGTGGCGAGCAGCCTGTTTGCCCGCTGCACGTCATAAGGTGGCGAAGGGGCTCGGGAGTGGGTTCAGGGCCGAGAACCGGAACGTCCTGGGGAACTCCCTCGAGGGGAATGAGCTCATCCTGACATCCCGTCGCCAGAGACATCTCACCGGGTTCGTTGCGGGTGCTGCCGTTGCGCGGCTCAGAACACTTGAAGATCATGATCAGGTCCCGGTAGAGGCCGTCCGTCTTGTAATAGCTGCCGGATGTGCAATAGTAGATGTTCCCCATGGGATCCAGCAGATGCCAGAAAAGAAGCTGGTCCGAAAGCTTGTCATACTTGTCTGTGGCGGCAGCGTCCAGGACATAGAGCCGCAGACAGTACCGGGGATTCGAGGCATCCGGTGGCGGGGCATCCGGACCTGCGTATTCCGCCCAGTTCTCCTTGAAATCTGCGGTTATGAAGGTCACCTTGAATGCGTTTTTCACGATCCGTGCTGATTCGGCGTGCCCGACTGCGCAGACCAGCAGGCATAGCGTCAGCGGGGCCAGGATTCGTTATTTGGATAATCCTCCTCATGCCCGATGGAATCGGCGGATCAGTTCCCTGCAGGGTTGAAGTCCGGTGCGATCTTGCCATCTTCATACAGTTTGTCCAGGCGCATCTGTGAATCCGCATCGCCCATCTGGTATCCCTTCCAGTAGTATCGGGCAGCCATTTCATAGGACGGCTCCACACCTCTTCCGATTTCGTACATCCGGGCAATCTGCTGAATGGAGGACAGGTACCCCTGGTCCGCAGCCATTTTGTAATACTTCGCGGCCTTCTCATCGGACTGCTCTACATGGTTGCCCCGCAGGTACATTTCTCCCAGATTGTGCTGCGCCAGTCGGTTGCCCTGGTCCGCAGCCTGAATGAAGTATGCCTCCGCCTGTTCATCGGATTGTTCGACACCCATGCCGTACAGATACAAAAAGGCAATTCCTCTCACTGCGTCCGACAGACCCTGATCGGCAGCCAGCCGGTAATACTCCATTGCCTTTTCATAGGATGTCTCCACGCCCTGGCCGAACTTATACAGCTCAGCCAGCCGGTACTGGGCCTGGGCAAACCCCTGGTCCGCGGCCAGCTGGTAGGATTCTGCCGCTTTTTCATAGGACGGCTCCACACCCTGTCCGTTCTCAAAGCAGAGCCCCAGGTTGTACTGTGCCTTCTTGCTGCCTGCGTTTGCGGCCATCCGGTAGTATTCCGCCGCTTTTTCATAAGAGCGTTCTACACCCCGGCCGCTGTCATACAGCAGGCCCAGACTGAGAAGGGCGTTGGCATACCCCTGATCGGCAGCCAGGGTAAAGTATTCCACAGCCTTCTCGTAAGAGCGCTCTACGCCCTGACCGTCCCGGTACATGATTCCGAGATTGCACTGGGAAGTCGCATGCCCCAGTTCTGCAGCCTGGGCAAAGAAATCGGCAGCCGTTTTGTAGTCGCCGGACTGATAGGCCAGGGCACCCTGATTGTACAGGTCCGTAGCACTCTCTGCAGCGGCGATGACGGAGAGTGCCAGCAGCATCAGGGTGAGTACGGCAATGATCTGTTTTTTCATGGAAG
>JAFSYF010000246.1 GCA_017443695.1 Butyrivibrio sp. | reverse complement strand
TTATCCAGTACCGCTACATCCTTCAGCAGTGTCGCCTGATGGCGCTCCAGCTCGCTGGCGATGGTCTGGACATTGGTTTCCACCTTGCAGTATCTGGCCTTCTGTTCCGTGATACGGTTGCCGCTCTTCTTGAAGAGCTTCTTCAAGCCCTTCTCTTCCTCCTCCACATCGAAGTTCTTCAGCTCCGTCACCAGGCTGGCGATCATGTTGCCCACCTCACCCATGTCCTTGGTGCGGACATTGTCGATGGCCTTTTCGGAGAAATCTGCCATCTTCTTCTGGGTGCCGACGCCGTAATTCATGATGGCCTGTGTATTTGCAATATCGATCTGCTTGGAGAAATCCTCCACCTGCTTCAGCTCCTCCGGAGACAGTTGAGACTCCTCAACGGGTGCCGCCTGCGCCGCGGGAGCAGGTGCTTCCTGAACAGCCATCGGCTCACCGAAGGTCAATGTCGGGGTGCTGCTAAACTCCTGAAATTCGTTGTCCATGTCTCTCTCCTTTGCTCTATAAAATATGTGGTATCTGTTCAGAACAGTTACATTATGGAATTAACTCTATGGTTCCGTCCGAGCGCATGACCTGCTTCGGCGGCTCCGGGGCCTGCGGTATCCTGCCCTCCGTTGTCAGCCCATCCTGTGCCATCATCGTCTTCATGGCGGAGATATCACTGGAGATATCCCAGGCCATATCCTGGAACAGGCTGTCCAGCAGCCGCTCAAAGGCTTCATTGATCGTCGTCAGCGCATCCTCGATCTCCCGCCTGGTCTGATTGATGTTCTCACCCACCTCAGGCTGACGGTAGAGATCCACATAGGCCCGCAGGAGCTTCTCCGTGGTGGGCAGATAGTAGTTCATGAACTTCCTGAGCTCGCCGGCGCAGGTCGGATCCTTCTCCACCTGAGCGAAGATCCGCCGCATGGTATCCTCCAGCCGGTAGAGCTGGTTGCTCATATCCACCGTATCCGGGATCTCATCATTGATCTCCCGAATGATGCGTATATAATTCTGTCCGTCATCCAGAACGGACTGCACCTCCGGCGGATACGGGCTCTTCGCCGCCTCCCCGGCCTGGGCGGTCGCAGGCTGCGGCGCCGCATTGGCAGCTGCCTCCATCGCCGCACGGGAGGATTCCTGCTCTCTGCGCTGGCGCTCTCTCTCCGCATCCAGATACTGCTGGTAGGCCTCATCGGTCAGCATGACCGTGGTCTCCTGCGCGTCCATTCTCGCCTGGGGGAGGAAGCCTCTGCGCATCATCTCCTTGATATCATCCAGCAGATCCGCATAGCTCTGTCCCGTGCGTCTGGCCAGATCCTCTATGGAAAAAAAGGTCGCCCGGCCCAGTGTCCGACCATACTGTTGGAACCGGTTCACGAGATTCTTCTCCCTGCTGCCGCTTTTGATCATCCAGATACAAAGCCCCAGCAATACGCCGAAGATACCGGTTCCGATCAACCCTGCAATACCAAAGGCTACCCCATCTGCCGCAAACAGGATGATGGAGGATATCAGCATGGTCACCGTAATGCTGCCGAAGAAAGCGGTGCCAATGATGCCACCCACCAGCTTCACGATTCCACCCACACTGGAGACCGGATTGCGCAGAAACGGTGTTTTTGTCAGGCCGCTGGCATAGTGCGTGCTCTGGCCGTAGCTGGCCACCCGGGGGCTGGATGTATCCCGCACATCTGCGCCGGTCTGGCCGAAGACCGCCGCTTTGCCCGCCGTCCCCGGTTGACTGGAGAAGCTGTAATCTTTCCTGCCGGAAGAGGTATTCCTCGCCCCGCCGGTGCTCCTGGGCTGTGTTCCGTTCTCCCGGATGGCATCGGCCACCAACGCACGGATCGTGTCGCCCAGATCCGAGTAGTTGCCGGTCTCCACCGCACGGTTGACCTTGTTCAGTATGTCATTGCCAGTCTCATAGAGCTCGTCGAAATTCATCGGTAACTCCCACCCCCTGATTATTCGCCAGGCCGTTCCTGTTTACCGGTATCCTTCATCTCCGGTTCTGCCTGTGCCGAGTGCTCATAGTGTGTCTCATATACCTGTCTCGCACCTGCCTCATTCTGCAGGAACGCCGCTGCCACCACCGGATCAAAGTGGCTGCCGGACTCCTCCCGGATGATGTCGCATGCCTTCTCAAAAGAATATGGTTCCTTATAGCTGCGACGGGACACCAGTGCGTCGAACACATCCGCCACGGCCATGATCCGCGCCGAAAGCGGGATCTCCTCTCCCGCCAGACCGTAGGGATAGCCCTTGCCGTTCCACTTCTCATGGTGGTAGGTGGCAAGATTCTGGGCTTCCTTCAGATACCCGGAATCCGGCACGATGGCAATGGCCTGCTCGATGACCTCCCTGCCATAGACCGTGTGCTTCTTCATCTGGGCGAATTCCTCATCCGTCAGCTTACCTGGCTTGTTCAGGATCGTGTCGGAGACACGGATCTTGCCCACATCATGCAGCGGCGCCGAATTGGCCACATCCTCAATGAACGCATCCGTCACCTGGCCGGCATAATCGCCGTTTCGCTGCATCTGCTCCATGATGATCCTGGTGTAGGCCGCGGTCTTACGGACATGGTCACCCGTGCACTTATCCCGGCTCTCCACCATATCCGCCAGAACGAGGATCAGACCGTTCTGCATCTGGGAAATGGTCTCCGATTTGGCCTGTGCATCGGCAATGTACCGGACCGTGTCCCGCATCGTACGGGTGAAGGACTCATACAGATGCTCGATCTCATCGCCGGTATGGATCCCCAGGTGCTCCATGCGCGCGGTGCCGTCAGTTCTCCCGTCACTGATGGTGGCTGCCAGCTCACCCGCTGCCAGTGCCATGGTGTTGATGGGCAGCAGCAGATTGTACTCCGCCAGCCACAGGCCGATGGCCAAGATCAGAATGAAGAAGCCAAAGAACAGCGCTACCACCTTGGCGATGTAGCTGATCTCATTTCGCCTGACCCGCTGCATATTGATATCCACTGCCGCATAGGCCTGCGTAACGCCCCGGCTGTCCCTGACCGGCGCATAGGCAGTCAGGAGCCATCCATAGGTCTCATCCGAGATCACCACATCGATCTCCTCTCCGGCCAGGAGCTGTGCGATATACGGCGCAAAAGCTTCATCGAACGGCATCACCGTGCCCGGCGACGCCCCTTCCTCGTCCTCCGTATCGATGTCAAAGACCACGTGGCAGCCATCCTCCAGAATCCGGTAGACATAGACATACTCAATTTCTTCCGAGGCGTTTCGGATACTTTCCAGCTCCGTTTCCTCCTCCCTGTAGCCGGAGGCGTTTTTTCCCGCTGTCAGAAACGCG
>JAFSYF010000245.1 GCA_017443695.1 Butyrivibrio sp. | reverse complement strand
GCCCAGTCTCTGTTGTGCATAAAGTCCGGGGATACGTTCTTGTCGTACCAGGGCTTCAGTGTATCCAGATACAGGCTGTAGGATGTCAGCCAGTTGATAGCCGGGAAGTGACGCTGATAGGCAAGGCTTGCGTCAAGTCCCCAGAACACCTTGACGATACGCATCGTAGCCTGAGATACCGGCTCGGACGTGTCGCCGCCCGGAGGGGAAACAGCGCCGATGGCCGTAACGGAACCGCGGCGGTCCTCGGTGCCCAGGCACCGGACCACGCCGGCGCGTTCGTAGAACTGCGCCAGACGTGAGGACAGATACGCGGGGTATCCCTCTTCGCCGGGCATCTCCTCAAGACGTCCGGACATCTCTCGCAGGGCCTCTGCCCAGCGGGAGGTGGAGTCAGCGATGACCGCCACATCGTATCCCATGTCGCGGAAGTACTCCGCGATGGTGATACCTGTGTAGATGGAGGCCTCACGGGCCGCCACAGGCATGTCCGAGGTGTTGGCGATCAGCACGGTGCGCTTCATCAGGGGTTCCCCGGTGTGAGGATCGATCAGTTCCGGGAACTCCATCAGAACGTCCGTCATCTCGTTGCCGCGCTCGCCGCATCCGATGTAGACAACACTGTCCACGTCGCTCCACTTGGCCAGCTGATGCTGGATGACAGTCTTGCCGCTGCCGAAGGGGCCAGGCACCGCTGCCGTTCCTCCCTTGGCCAGGGGGAACATGGTATCAATGATCCGCTGTCCGCTGGATAATGGCTTGACGGGATTGTATTTCTGCACATATGGCCTGTTGATACGAACCGGCCACTTCTGCATCATGCTCAGTTCGATCTCGGATCCGTCCTCCTTTACCAGGATACAGACAGTTTCTGTAACGGTGAACAGTCCGCGCCGGATCTCCTTTACAGTTCCGGTGATCCCGGGAGGCACCATGATACGGTGCAGCACCACGGCCGTCTCCTGTACGGTACCGATTACATCGCCGCCGGCCACCTTGTCTCCCACCTGGGCAACAGGGACGAAATCCCACTGTTTCTCCCGGTCAAGGCCGGGGATTTCGATGCCTCGGGTGATGGTATTGCCTGCAATGGCCATAATCTTATCCAGCGGGCGCTGGATTCCATCATAAATACTCTCGATCAGGCCGGGTCCCAGTTCCACCGAGAGGGGGGCGCCTGTAGTCTCCACCACCGCCCCGGGTCCAAGGCCGGATGTCTCTTCATAGACCTGGATGGAGGCACTGTCGCCGTTCATGTTCAGGATCTCGCCGATGAGCCGCTGCTCGCCGATACGGACCACGTCCGCCATATTGGCATCAGCCAGTCCGTCGGCCACCACCAGAGGTCCGGAGACCTTAACAACTCTTCCGCTCATTTGCTGAGTATCAGTCCTTTCTGTAGGATCTTCATCGCCGGCGCCGGCCGGCGTGCCGAATTCCAGTTATACGATGTCTGCGCCGCCAACGGCCCGTTCTACGGCCTCCCGCAGAGAGTTCTGGCCGATGCCGAGGCTTCCGGCACTCCCGGGGATCAGGATGACAGCCGGTATGACACTGTCTTTGTATTTCGCGATATCGTTGGGCATTTCAGCTGCCAGCTGCTCGGTGATATAGACGATCGCATAATTCTCCTGGGCCATGGTCTTCAGCGCCCGCCGGGCGTTGTCCACGCTCGGGCAGGCATAAGTATCCAGGCCAAGGGCCTTGAAACCGTTCACGGTCAGCATGTCACCGATCACGCCAATTTTGAATGACTGTGCCATTACATGTCACGCAGCCTTTCTCTCACGCTGTCGCCCCTCAGCCCGGCGGCTCTGCTGATCACGATGATACGCACTGCCTGATCCTGATTCTCCAGGTAGTGCAGGTAGGCAATCAGCGCGGCAGGGCCAAAGCTTTCTTTGCGGATTTCCGCGCAGTATGCGTTCATTGCACTGTCGCACAGGCGCTCGAACTCCGTCAGCGTTCCTCCGCTGACAGCCTGCGCTCCCGCGGATGCCGCCTGCCGCAGTTCGCGGCTCGAGAAGATCTCCTCCACTGTCTGACTGGCAGTAACCGCGTCGATTACCGTCCGCGGCGGTACAGTGCCTCCTTCAACCAGCGAGATGCTGAGAAGATGTGCGGGCTGCTTCTGCCTCTGGATACGCACCACTGTGCGCATATTCGTCATATCTGCCAGAAGCTTCACATAGCCTTTGGCACCTTCGCTGCCGGTGCTCTCTGCCAGCTGTGTCAGCTCACGGAAATACGCATTGTCCAGGATCTGATCGGCCGCCTGTGCACTTCCGTCCGGGCCAGTTTCTCTTCCGCCTCCTCGACACTCTGTGCGAGGACCTCCGGCAGATCATCTGTCTCATGACGGACGATGGCCTCCATCAGGGTCTTTGACGGAATGCGCCCCAACTCGGACAGGCTGCCTGTACCGGCTTTCTCCTGTGCCACACCCTTTACCACGG
>JAFSYF010000244.1 GCA_017443695.1 Butyrivibrio sp. | reverse complement strand
GCCAGCAGCTCCTCCTGCGTGGTGGTTGCCGGCAGTTCATGGGAAATCGAACGGAAGCCCACAAACTCACAGGCTTTCTTCTTGTTTCGGACATAGACCTGCGAGGCCGGATCCTCTCCCACAAGGACTACCGCCAGGGTCGGGGTGATTCCCTGTGTCTGCTGCAGATGCTGCGTCGCCTGGCGTATTTCTTCCTTTACTGAATTCGCGATCGCTTTTCCATCAATGATTATGGCCATGGTAGTTTTTCCTCCGATCTCCTCAGAATAAGCCGGTGATCCGACCGGTCGCCTCATCCACATCGATCCCCTCTGCCGCCGGATGCGCCGGCAGGCCGGGCATCGTCATGATGGTACCGGTCAGTGCCACGACAAAGCCTGCACCTGCACTGACGTAGGCCTCTCTTACGTTGATGTCATAATCTGTGGGCCTCCCCAGCTTCGCCGGGTCATCCGAGAGGGAATACTGCGTTTTGGCCATGCAGACGGGGAGATTTCCAAAGCCCAGCGCCTCCATCCGGTCGATGGCTTTATCTGCCGCAGGTGCAAAGACCACATCCCTGGCCCCATAGATCTCACGCGCGACCTTCCGGATCTTTTCCCGAATGGGGAGCGTATCTTCATACAGCGGGTGAAAATCGGCCGTTCCCTGTTCCACCGCCTGAACCACCGCCCTTGCAAGTGCCTCTCCGCCGGCGCCGCCCTTTTCCCAGACCTCCGACAGCGCAAAGGCACAGCCCTTGCTCTCCACAAAGGAGCGTACATAGGACAATTCCGCGTCCGTGTCACTGACGAAGCGGTTGAGGGTTACCACCACCGGCAGACCGTACTTCTGCAGATTCTCGATATGCTTTTCCAGATTGACGATGCCTATTTGCAGTGCCTCCAGGTTCTCCTGGCCGAGATCACTCTTCGGGACACCGCCGTTATACTTCAGCGCCCGAACAGTGGCTACCAGCACCACCGCATCCGGTGAGAGACCCGCGATCCGGCACTTGATATCCAGGAACTTCTCCGCCCCCAGATCCGCGCCGAAGCCGGCCTCTGTCACTGTATAATCCGCCAGCGTCAGCGCCGTCTTCGTCGCCCGGACAGAATTGCAGCCGTGCGCGATGTTGGCGAAGGGGCCGCCGTGGACGATCACAGGCGTATGCTCCAGTGTCTGGATCAGGTTCGGTTTAATGGCGTCCTTCAGCAGGGCGAGCATGGCGCCGACGGCATTCAGCTGACCGGCTGTCACAGGCTCACCCGCCCGGTGATAGGCCACGATGATACGGGACAGACGTTCCCTCAGGTCATGGAGATCCTCTGAGAGACACAGCACCGCCATGATCTCCGAAGCCACGGTGATGACGAAATGATCCTCCCTGGGTACGCCGTCCGCCTTGGCCCCCAGTCCGACCACAATATTGCGCAGCGCACGGTCATTCATGTCCTCTGCCCGCTTCCAGATGATCTGCCGCACGTCGATGTCCAGCGCATTGCCGAACTGGATGTGGTTATCCAGGATGGCCGCAAGCAGATTGTTGGCGGCCGTGATGGCATGAAAATCACCGGTGAAATGGAGATTCAGATCCTCCATGGGAACAGCCTGGGCATACCCGCCGCCGGCAGCGCCCCCCTTGATACCGAAGCAGGGCCCCAGGGAGGGTTCCCTGAGTGCCAGAACCGTCTGATATCCGAGACGGTTCATGGCATCCCCCAGACCGATGCTGGTGGTGGTTTTGCCCTCACCGGCTGGCGTGGGATTGATGGCGGTCACCAGGATGAGCTTCCCGCGCGGCTGATCTGCCTGACGCCGCAGACAGTCCTCTGTCAGTTTTGCCTTGTTGCGCCCGTAGAGCTCCAGATCCTCCTCTGAGAGCCCCAGACGCTCCCCGATCCTGCGGATGTCCTCCAGTTCTGCTGCCTGTGCGATCTCAATATCTGACGGTATCTTATTCATTCTTCAGCTCCTCCACCATTTTTTCAAACTGTTCCATGCTCATCAGAATCCGGCGGGGCTTCGTTCCCTCCTCATCCGCCACCACGCCGGCCTCGCAGAGCTGATCCATGATCCTGGCTGCGCGGTTAAATCCGATCTTATAGGCCCGCTGCAGCATGCCGATTGATGCTTTGTCCTTCTCGATGATGAAACGTCCCGCCTGCTCGAAGTACTCGTCGTATCCGCCCACCGAGCCGTTCTCTGACATTCCTGCGTCCGCTGCCGCGGCTGCGGACTGTGCGCCGCCCTTGCCGCCTGCCGCAGGCTCCATCGCAGACATCTCCTCCTGGACGCCCACGCCGTAGCTCGTCTCGATGACCTGTTCCCTGACGAAATCCGTCACGCGCTGTACCTCATCATCCGAAACAAACGCCCCCTGCACACGGGCAGGCTTGTTGTAGCCCCGGGGAAAGAACAGCATGTCGCCCTTGCCAATGAGTTTTTCCGCGCCATAGCTGTCGAGAATCGTCCGGGAATCCACCCCGCTGGACACCGCAAAAGCGATCCGGCTGGGGATGTTGGCCTTGATGAGTCCCGTGATGACATCCACGCTGGGCCGCTGGGTAGCGATGATCAGATAGATGCCTGCCGCACGCGCCAGCTGGGTCAGCCGGACGATGGAATCCTCTACTTCGTTCGTGAACTGCATCATCAGATCCGCCAGCTCATCGACGATGACCACGATCTCCGGCATCCTGACAAAACCTTCTTCCTCCGATGCATGGTCACAAAGCGCGTTGTATCCGGCCAGATCCCGGACCTTGGCATCCGCGAACTTCTTGTAGCGGTTCGTCATCTCGTTCACAGCCCAGGCCAGTGCCGCCGCAGCCTTCTTCGGATCCGTCACCACTGGAATCAGCAGATGCGGTATGCCATTGTAGACCGACAGCTCCACGATCTTGGGGTCGATCATGATCATGCGCACATCCTCCGGCGAAGCCTTGTACAGCAGACTCATGATCACCGTATTGATGCAGACGGATTTCCCGGAGCCTGTCGCACCGGCGATCAGCAGATGCGGCATTTTGCCGATATCCGTCACGACGATCTTGCCGGCGATGTCCTTACCGATGGCTACTGACAGATGCGACTCGGCATTCCGGAATTCGTCGCTCTCAATC
>JAFSYF010000243.1 GCA_017443695.1 Butyrivibrio sp. | reverse complement strand
AGCTGAGCGACCTCTACCGAATGCTTCAGGCAGTTCTGCCCATAGCTTGTTCTGTATTTCATCCGTCCAAGCAGCTTAATGATCTCCGGATGCAGACCATGTACACCGGCCTCCATTGCGGCATTCTCGCCCTCTTCCTTGATACGGGTGGAAACCTCCTTCTGCGCCTTCTCGACCATTTCCTCAATGCGTGCAGGATGGATACGCCCATCGACAATGAGCTTCTCCAGTGCGATACGTGCCACCTCTCTGCGGATCGGATCAAAGCCTGATATAACCACTGCCTCCGGTGTATCGTCAATAATGAGATCCACGCCAGTCGCCGTCTCCAATGTCCGGATATTCCGGCCCTCACGGCCGATGATGCGTCCCTTCATCTCATCACTGGGCAACTGCACCACGGAGATCGTGGTCTCTGATACATAGTCCGCAGAACAACGCTCAATGGCACCGACCACCACTTCCTTGGCCCGTTTCTCGGCTTCCTCTTTGGCTTCTGCTTCGATGTTCTTGATCATAACTGCCGATTCATGGCGAACCTCTTCCTCAATGGACTGAAGCAACTGCTCCTTCGCCTGCTCCGCAGTCAGACCTGAGATTTTCTCAAGTTCCTGTACCTTTTGCTCGTCGAGCTTCTGCAGCTCCTCCGCTTTCTTGTTCAGCTGTGTCTCGCGGTCATTCAGCGCGTTCTCACGTTTCTCCAGTGTATCCGCCCTCTTATCAATGTTGGCTTCTTTCTGTTCGATCTTCCGTTCGGTCTTGGTGATCTCCGACCGCCGGTCCCTGATCTCCTTGTCGATGTCATCCTTCAGCCGAATCGACTCTTCCTTTGCCTCCAGGAGCTTCTCTCTGCGCTCTTCCTCTGCGGCCTTCTTTGCCTCCTCCGCAGACTTCAGCGCGTCATCGATGATCTGCCTTGCCTTCTCCTTCGCGGAGCCGATCTTGGTCTCATCCTCCCGGTCTCTCCTGTTCTTGGTGACCACAGCTGTAATCAGGGTCGCAAGCACAGCAGAAATAACTGCTACAAGCACATACAACATTACAGGAACACCTCCTTATTCATTTGTCATGGTTCAAGTCTTTGTATAAATGTTCCCCATATTCACGGGATCCGTCCATCATACAATACAACTTCACCAGTATAATGGAATGAGGCTTCGGTGTCAAGACGGATCACTGGTATCAATCCGTTACTGTTCAGTGCTGGTAAGGTGCTGAATTGTAACAACGATCAAGCGCCTCGCGGGCGATCTCCAGTGAATAGCCCTTCCGTATCAGCAGTGCCATCAGCTTCTGTCGGCCGGCATAATCTGCCAGCTGTTCCGGTGTGGGATGCTTCTTTCTCAGAATATCGCAGGCCTGTTCCAGTTCCATGGCATCATGCTCCGGATTCTCCAGACACACCTCCTCCAACACAAGCGCAATGATATCACGATCAATTCCGCGGTTCATGAGATCCTGCCGGATACGTCCGATACTGCGGTCCGCCAGATGCGTTTCGGCAAAATACCGGGCATAGCGTTCATCATCGATATAATGGTGCGCGCGCATCTGTGCCAGCGCATCCTCCGTCTCCTCCGTCGAATAACCGCTCTGATGCAGCTTATCCCTCAGACGCTGTTCGGTATAATCCCGCTGTTCCAGCAGGGATAACGCGCGCTGCACGGCGGTACGCGGTGGATGTCCGGCAACTGACCTGCCCATGCTTACTCTGTGTCAGCCGTCTTGCGGACACGACCGCGACGGCCTGAGGCATCCTCACCATTGCCCTCGGATGTATCCTCTGTACCTGTCTTTGCCGCTGTCAGACGCTGCTGCAGGAATTCATCCGGCTGCAGACCATAGTGCGCCCGCACCTTGCTGTCAATCTCCGCACAGATTTCCGGATGATCCTCCAGATAGGCCTTGGCATTCTCGCGTCCCTGGCCGATCTTCTCCGATCCATACTGGTACCAGGCACCGGACTTGTTCACAATATCCACATTGGCAGCCAGATCCAGCAGATCGCCGGTGTATGAGATCCCCTTTCCAAACATAATGTCAAACTCCGCCTCCTTGAAGGGCGGTGCGATCTTGTTCTTGACGATCTTGATACGTGTCCGGTTACCAACGGACTCTCCACTCTGTTTGATCTGTTCGATGCGGCGGACATCCATTCGGACGGAGGAATAGAACTTCAGCGCACGGCCGCCCGTGGTGGTCTCGGGATTGCCGAACATAACTCCCACCTTCTCACGGAGCTGATTGATGAAGATCACAGAGCAATTGGACTTGCTGATGATGGCCGTCAGCTTGCGCAGTGCCTGCGACATCAGTCTGGCCTGTAATCCCACATGGGAATCCCCCATATCCCCGTCAATCTCAGCCTTGGGGACCAGTGCCGCAACTGAATCCACCACGACGATATCGATGGCACCGGAGCGGACCATGGTCTCCGTGATCTCCAGTGCCTGCTCGCCGGAATCCGGCTGGGAAATATAGAGGTTATCCACATCCACACCGATGTTCTTCGCATAGACGGGATCCAGGGCATGCTCTGCGTCGATAAAGCCTGCAATACCGCCTCTCTTCTGAATCTCCGCGATCATGTGAAGGGTCACCGTGGTCTTACCGCTGGATTCCGGTCCATAAATCTCAATGATTCTGCCCTTCGGAATGCCGCCCAGTCCCAGGGCGATATCCAGACTCAGCGCCCCTGTCGGCGTAGTCTCAATGTTCATTGCATTGGAGGGATCCCCCAGCTTCATGACGGCCCCTTTGCCGAACTGCTTCTCAATCTGGCCGAGTGCAGCCTCCAATGCCTTCTGTTTCTCTTCTCTCTCCATAGCCATAAGTCCTATTCTCCTTTGTGAACAGATTTGTTAATAGAACGTCTGTTCTTATCAGAAAATATGATAAAACAGATGTTCGATTTTGTCAAACGATTCTTTTCATTTTATGAATAATCGGCGAAACCGCCAGATGCTGCATACCGGGTTCATCATATCCCATCCCCGCCCGGCCTGTCAAGTCAGACGGTAAAGGCAAACAGCGCAAGTTTTGACAATACCAGTTCCCGAACGATAATGCCCTTTTCTTCCTTCTCCTGCACGGTCATCGCTGCCAGCGAAGCAACATCATAGGTTTTTTCCCTGAACTGATCCACCCGGCCGATTCTGCGTTCCATGACCTTCACTTTCGCCCGGAGCTCACGGTAAGTCAGAAAGGCTTCATCCTCTCTGCCCAGATGATAGAGATGGCTCTCCAGCGTAGTCTGCTCATCAATATCCCGGACCAGATACCGTCCGATGATGGTTTTGAATTTAAAAGGCGTAAACTCATGCGCGGACAGCGCATGGTAGGACAGTCTGGCTCCAAAATAATAGCGGCTCGCATCCTGCATGACATACTTGAAATCCTGATCCGGGTCTGTCTGTTCCGGTACGGTAGCTGCCTTCAGGCGTTCCGTCAGAGAACCTGCCATCTCAACCACGCTTTCCCCCGTGATACAGCGTACCCCTGGCCTGCTCAAACGCCTTCTCTGCCTGCTCCCTGTAGCTCTTGTCATACAGATCCACACCGGAGGTATTGATCTCCTCAATGCGGTCTCCGGTGAGGCGGATGGCCTCCAGGATCTTATCCTGCTCCCAGCCGGTCTCCTCCATCAGTTCCTCCACCGTACAGCTTCTTCTGAGCTGTTCCGAGAGTTCCGCCGCCTTGTCCGCCACCTCCTGCACCAGCTTCACAGCAGCCTGCCCACGCGCATCCTCATCCAGGTTCTCGGCGATCAGCTCCTCCATGGCATCCATGGCCATGCGGATCAGAAACTGCTCCACCTCCGCCGGTTCCCCGACGGCATCCAGCATGGTTACACCGCGGGCCAGCGCCGCATTGCCTTCACCGATCAGATCCTCCAGGTAAACCCCCTGCTCTGTATAGAGTCTGGCCGCATCGGCGACGTTCTGGAGATTCACCTCTATCAGGCGGTTTCTGGCCTCCCGTTCTCCGTTTATGGCCGCCTGGGCCAAAGCAATCCGCTCCCCGTCCGATGCCGGCGGGATCTCATCCAGCTGCGCCAGATAATCGTCCAGATACCGGTGCTCTTCCTCTGAAAGGCCCTCATCCAAATCCAACGCTTCTCCGATGCCGATGTGATGTGCCTTCAGGTACTCCCGCACCAGGTCCATCTGTGCCTGATCCAGTTCAAAAGCTGCAAAAGCCCCGGAGACTTCCTCCTCCGAGGCCATACCGCCGTTTTCCCGCGCTGTGCGGACAAGCTGCTCCAACGCCCGGGCAAATGCTTTTTCACGATCCATGGATGTATCTCTCCCCGTTATTTGACATGCGCATGGGTGAACAGGTGCTCCTGGCAATATTCATAGTTGCCATTGCACTTTGAGCAGAACCTGAACTCCAGATTCGGATCATCCACCTCTGTCTTTCCGCAGATCGCACACTTGTGCTTGGTCACACCACGATGCGGAACGATCTTCGGCGACTGCTGCTGTCCCGTCCGGCCCGCCGCCGTCCTTGCCCCGGCCATCCGCTGTGCGGTACCAAATCTGCTGCTGCCGCTGCTGCCCATACTCTTCGGTCGAAGCCGCATACCCCGCCCGCTCGTCACATAGAACAGCGCAAAATTCAGAAGAGATGCAGCAATGGCAAAGAATATGTAGAACATCCCGTTGAATACGCTGGATACAGCCTCATAAACCAGCCACAATCCATAGAAGATCCCGAGCCATTTCATCTTCAGCGGGATAATGAACATGAACAGGACAACATTATCCGGAAACGTCGCCGCAAAGGCCAGCAGAATCGACATGTTGATATAGTAGGTACTGAAAAAAGGGGATATCTGCTGCGCCAGTTGCTCCACCACATCCATCCCGTACGTCCCGCCGTAGGTCATCCACAAAACAAGGGTTGCCAGGAAGGCCGCCAGGATCATCAGGAGCATCCCGCCAAAGATGTAGACATTGTACCTGAATTCTCCCCAGACATGCTCCATGGTCGTTCCGATGGAATAATAGAAGTAGAGCATGATCAGTGCAAAAAAAAGATTGCTCTCGGTCGGCGGGATCAGGATCCATGAGACCAGCCGCCAGACCTGCCCATGCAGAATGGCAACCGGATTCAATGTCAGATAATCCAGCAGCCCGCCTCCCGCAAAACGCAGGATATAGCCCACCGCATAACAGATGATCAGAATCCCGGTCAGATTCCGAATCGCATATTTTCCGTATTTCTTCTCTAATTTGTCCATGGGCGTATCATAGCACATCAATCCCGCTACGACAACTGTTTTCAGTACAGGTTGCATTTTAGCCTGCAATGGCATAAAATAGGCGAATGGCTGTTCCAAGGAATATCGGCTTATTACTTATTTTATGAGGTTCTGTTATGTCATCTGCAACTACGGATACAACGGTTTACAATCTGGGCATTGATATCGGCTCTACCACGGTCAAGGCCGCCCTGCTGGATCACGATCATCAGTTGGTTTTCTCGGATTACCGGCGTCATTTTGCCAATATCCGGGAGACGCTGCTGGAGCTGTTGAAGGAGTGTGCCGCCTCTATACCTTCGGATTGCCGGATCATGCCGGTGATCACCGGTTCCGGTGGACTGACGCTGGCTTCGCATCTGGAGGTTCCCTTTGTCCAGGAGGTCATCGCCGTATCCACAGCACTGCAGCAGAGTGCACCACAGACCGACGTGGCCATCGAACTTGGTGGTGAGGATGCCAAGATCATCTATTTCGAGGATGGTAATGTGGAACAGCGGATGAACGGGATCTGTGCCGGCGGTACCGGTTCCTTCATCGATCAGATGGCCAGTCTCCTGCAGACAGATGCATCAGGGCTGAACGATTATGCCGCGCAATACCACAACCTGTACACCATTGCCGCCCGCTGCGGCGTTTTCGCCAAATCCGATATCCAGCCCCTGATTAATGAGGGGGCCACCAAGGAGGATCTGGCAGCTTCCATCTTCCAGGCGGTGGTCAACCAGACGATCTCCGGCCTGGCCTGCGGCAAGCCGATTCGTGGTCATGTGGCATTCCTGGGCGGTCCGCTGCATTTCCTGCCGGAGCTGAAGCAGTCCTTCATCCGTACCCTGAAGCTGGATGACGAACACATCGTTGATACGACCCACTCACATCTCTTCGCTGCCATCGGCTCCGCACTGCAGGCGGAGGAGGTGTATACCGGGGACGCACATCTGCTGCTATCGGCCTTCATAGAACGTCTCTCTCAGCCGTTTACGCTCACGGCGGAGGTCGCACGCCTGGATCCTCTGTTCGACTCGGAGGAGGATTATGAAGCATTCCGTTCACGTCAGTCCCGGTATAAAGTAAAAACCGGGCATCTCTCCGACTATCACGGCCGCGTCTTCCTAGGAATCGATGCCGGAAGCACCACCACAAAGTGTGCGTTGATCTCCGAGGAGGGTGATCTGCTCTACTCCTTCTATTCCGGCAACAACGGCTCTCCTCTTGCAACGGCCATCTCTTCCATGAAGGAGATCGATGAACTGCTCCCTGCAGAGGCCACCATTGCCAGGGCCTGCTCCACCGGATACGGCGAGGCACTGCTGCAGTCCGCTTTCCTGTTGGACGACGGTGAGGTGGAGACCATCGCGCATTACCGCGCGGCGGCCTTCTTTGATCCGGCCGTGGACTGTATCCTCGACATCGGTGGCCAGGACATGAAATGCATCCACATCAAGGACGGCGGGGTCGACTCCGTGCAGCTGAATGAAGCCTGCTCCTCCGGGTGCGGTTCCTTCATCGAAACCTTCGCCAGATCTCTGGACTACCGGGTACAGGATTTTGCCAAAGTCGCTCTCTATGCCAAAAGCCCTGTGGATCTCGGCACACGGTGTACCGTGTTCATGAATTCCCGGGTCAAACAGGCACAGAAGGAAGGTGCGGAGGTATCCGATATCTCCGCCGGACTCGCCTACTCCGTGATTAAGAACGCGCTGTTCAAGGTGATCAAGGTTGCGGACGCCCGGGATCTCGGTTCCCACATCGTTGTACAGGGCGGCACCTTCTACAACGATGCCGTACTCCGGGCCTTTGAAAAGATCGCCGGCGCGGAGGTTATCCGCCCGGACATCGCCGGCATCATGGGAGCCTTCGGCGCCGCACTCATTGCCCGGGATCGTTTCCTGGAGGATGAAAACTACCAGACCACCATGCTGTCGCTCGCCCAGATCGAGGCGCTGAAATATGAGACCACCATGGCGACCTGCCAGGGCTGCACCAATCACTGCCGTCTGACCATCAACAAATTCTCCGGCGGCAGACAGCACATCTCCGGCAACCGCTGCGAACGGGGACTTGGCAAGACGAAAAACGCAGACAACATCCCCAATCTGTTTGATTATAAGTACAAGCGTCTCTTCAACTATGAACCGCTGACACCGGACAAGGCAGTCCGTGGGACGGTGGGAATCCCCAGGGTGCTGAATTTCTATGAAAATTACCCGTTCTGGTTTTCCTTCTTCACAGAGCTGAAATACCGTGTCGTCCTCTCGCCGCGTTCCACACATCAGATCTATGAGCTGGGCATTGAATCCATCCCCTCCGAGTCCGAGTGCTACCCGGCAAAGCTCTCCCACGGTCATATTGAATGGCTGATCCGTCAGCAGGTCGACTTCATCTTCTATCCGGCGCTGTT
>JAFSYF010000242.1 GCA_017443695.1 Butyrivibrio sp. | reverse complement strand
GGCGGGAGATCCGTGTCATCGGGGTCATTGTCCTGCTGTGTCTGTTCCTCACCGCCTTCCTGATCAAACCCATGGGCGCGTATCGTCTGGGGGAAGCCTATGCGCAGGGGGCCGGGGTGAACATCCGGCGCTTACGGGTGATGCTGGTTCTCACATCGAGCCTGCTGGCGGCGTGTGTCACCGCTTTTGCCGGCCCGATCTCCTTCGTGGGAATTGCAGTTCCGCATCTGGCGCGTTCCGTGATGAAGACGGATGCTCCGATGGCCATGCTGCCGGCCTGCTTTCTGTGCGGCGCGGCAGTGACACTTCTGTGCGATACCATCGCGAGGACCGTCTTTGCACCTGTGGAGGTCAGCATCAGCTCTGTGACGGCGGTACTGCTCGTACCGGTCGTCATCGCCATGATGCTTGGACGCAATAATCAAAGGAAGGACAGCTGATGGCGGCAGATAACATCCGGGGGATCCGGACAGAAAACGTAACCATCGGGTATGACACCGATCTGATCAGGGAGATCTGTCTGGAAGCGCGGCCAGGCAGGATCGTCACGCTGATCGGGCCAAACGGCTGCGGCAAATCCACACTGTTAAAGACCCTCACCGGAGAGCTGGCAGCGAGAAGCGGTGTCGTCTATCTGAATGGAACAGACAGGAAGGCACTGGATGCGACCGAAGCCGCAAAGCAGCTGTCCATGGTGATGACACACCGCGTCAGGGCGGAGCTGATGACCTGCGGAGAGGTCGTGGCACTGGGGCGGTATCCCTACACCGGACGGTTCGGGATCCTTTCGGACGAGGACAGGTCAAAGGTCCGGGAAGCGATGGCCTGGGCGGATGTATCGGATCTCCGGGATGCGCCTTTCCAGAACATCAGCGACGGTCAGCGTCAGCGTGTCATGCTCGCTTCGGCGATCTGCCGCGAACCGGAGATCCTGATCCTTGATGAGCCGACTTCCTATCTGGATATCCGGTACAAGCTGGACATCCTGGACAGAATCAGACGGCTCGCCGCAGAGAAGAACATGGCCGTGATCATGTCGCTGCATGAGCTGGAGATCGCCATGCGCATCTCCGATCATGTCCTGGCGCTCGGAGAGGGGAAGATCCTGAAATCTGGCAGCTGCGCAGAGGTTTTTACAGAAGAATTCATCCGGCAGCTGTATCATATAGAAGGAAAAGATACCACGCTCCTGGGGAATCCTCCCTGGCTGGAAAAGACAGTGTCATCCCCTGAGATCACAGAACCGGAGGACACCGGTCAAAGTGGTGTACATACCCGGAGATTTGCAGATACTCCTGCGCAGCAGATACCGGCTGAGAACGGCACTCGTGCGGATGCCTCCCTTCACAAGGCGCATGTCATCATGATCCAGGGGACCATGTCGAATGCCGGAAAGAGCGTGATCGCGGCGGGCCTGTGCCGGATCTTCCATCAGGATGGCTATCGGGTGGCACCCTTTAAGTCCCAGAATATGGCGCTCAATTCCTGTGTCACGGAGGAGGGGCTGGAAATGGGCAGGGCGCAGGTCATGCAGGCGGAATGCGCAGGGATACGGCCGAGAGTCTGCATGAATCCGATCCTCTTAAAACCCACGGACGATATGGGCAGTCAGGTGATCGTCAACGGCCGGGTGATGGGCAATATGCGTGCCATGGCATATTTCCGCCGCAAGAAGGAACTGATCCCGGAGATCAGACGGGCCTATGAGGAGCTGTTCGGCGATGTGGATATCATCGTGGTGGAGGGGGCGGGTTCCCCTGTGGAGCTGAATCTGAGAAAAGACGACATCGTCAACATGGGACTTGCGGAGATGATCGATGCGCCGGTACTCCTGGTCGGAGATATTGACCGGGGTGGTATTTTTGCCCAGATGCTGGGAACGCTGGACCTGCTGACTCCCGCAGAGCGTGCCAGGGTGAAGGGACTCATTGTGAACAAATTCCGGGGAGATCCGGCGCTCTTTGCAGACGGGGTCCGCATTCTGGCAGAGCGCGGACAGAAGGAGGTCCTGGGCGTTGTCCCCTGGGCAGAGGTGCACTTGGACGACGAGGATTCCCTGTCGGACCGGTTCCGGCCGGGGAAGCCCGGTGTCATTGATATCGCGGTGGTACGGCTTCCGCATATATCGAACTATACGGATTTTGATACCTTCGAGCAGCTATCGGAGGTTTCTGTCCGGTACGTCACTGCGCCGGAGGAGCTCCTTTCCCCGGATATGATCATTCTGCCCGGAACCAAGAACACCATCGGCGACCTCGCATGGCTCAGACAGACAGGACTTGCGGCGCACATCCGGCAGGAGGCTGACGCGGGGCGCCCGGTCATGGGCATCTGCGGCGGGTATCAGATGCTGGGACGCTGCATTTCGGATCCGGAGCATGCGGAATGCGGCGGAACCGCGGAGGGCCTGTGTCTCCTGCCGGTGGAGACACGCCTGGGCCAGGACAAGAAGCGAACCCTGTTTCATGGCAGGATAGAGGGTGCAAGCGGTGTGCTGCAGGCACTTTGCGGCAGGGAGGTCTCCGGTTATGAGATCCACATGGGGGTGACGACGGTGGATGAGGGGACGATGCCGTTTACCTCCGGGGGGACCGGGTGCTGTCGTGAGAATGTCTATGGCAGCTATATCCATGGGCTCTTTGATCAGAAAGAGATCCTGGAGACACTGGTCAGGAGTCTCGCGGCCCGGAAGGGAAAACAGGTCAGCATGGACAGGCTACTGGATTATGCCGCCTACAGGGAAACCCAGTACGATCTGCTGGCGGCGCATCTGCGCAGGCACCTGGATATGGCAGGGATCTATGGCATACTGGGACTGAAGGATCCTGAAACGGAGGAACATCAATGACGGCACAGGAGCTGCTGCATATCCGGATCATCGGACCGGATGAAAGGGTCTATGATGCGGCAAAGACGCATTTCGATCATCTGGCCAAGCCCATCGACGGGCTGGGGGATCTGGAGGATCTGATCTGCCGGATTGCGGCCATACAGAACAGAGAGAACCCGGACATCTCCAGGAAAGCGCTGGTGATCCTCTGCGCCGATAATGGGGTGGTGCAGGAGGGCGTATCCCAGACCGGCCAGGACGTGACGGCCCGGGTGGCAGAGCTGATGGCGGAGAACAGGAGCTCGGTGGGCGCCATGACCCGCGGGTATCCGCTGGACATCATCCCGGTGGATATCGGGATCCATGCGGATGCGGCGATACCGGGTGTCAGGAACTGCCGGATTGCGCGGGGAACGGACAATATGGTCTGTGCGTCCGCCATGACGGCAGAGGCGTGTCTGAAGGCGATCGAAACCGGGATCTCCCTGGTCAGGGAGTGCGCCGTCAAGGGCTACGGGATCATCGCCACCGGAGAGATGGGCATCGGGAATACGACCAGCAGTACGGCGGTATACTGTGCGCTGACGGGAGAAAAGCCGGAACAGGTGACCGGAAGAGGCGCCGGATTGTCGGACGAGGGTCTTGCGCGCAAGCAGAAGGTCATTGAACGCGCGCTCACCTTTCATCAGCTGTACGGCAGGGAAGCAGTGACACCGGAGGATGCGCTGGATGTGCTGGCGCGCGTCGGCGGATTTGACATCGCGGGAATGGTCGGTCTGTACATCGGTGGTGCGCTGTACCGTATCCCGATGGTGATCGATGGCCTGATCAGTGCCGTGGCGGCGCTTCTGGCAGAGCGGATTCTGCCGGGTACGGCCGGGTACATGCTGGCCTCCCACACAGGGAAGGAGCAGGGGACAGGCCGGGTACTGCGTCAGCTGGGACTGAAGCCTGTCCTGGACGCCGGTCTGGCATTGGGAGAAGGGACCGGCGCGGTGCTGCCGTTTCCGGTACTGGATATGGCCATGTCACTCTATAACCACGGGATCTCCATTCAGGAGACGGAGATCGACGCCTATGAGAGGTTTCAGATATGATCCATCTGATCATCGGTGAACCGGACAGCGGGAAATCCGCGCTGGCCGAAGAGATGGCGCAGGACTGTGGCGGTCCTGTCTACTATCTGGCGACCATGCTGGTGATGGACGAGAAAGGGCAAAAGCGCAGGGAGAGGCATAGAAAACAGAGAGCGGGCAGGGGATTCGTGACGCTGGAGATCCCGTACCGCATAGACAGGGCACTGGAAAGTATCGGGAACCCGGGCGAATGCACCGTGCTGCTGGAATGTCTGTCCAATCTGGTGGGCAATGAGATGCACGAGAACCCGGAGAGAACGGCGCTGTGGCGGGAAGGCGATGGGGCGCGATTCGTGCAGGCCATATTGACGGATGTCCTGACGCTGGCAGACGGCGTCAGAGCGCTGATCGTTGTGACGAATGAATACCGCGCGGCGCCAGACTATGACGAAGAGACCAGGAACTATATCCGGCTCCTGTCGATGCTGAATCAGGCCCTGATGCCACACGCGGAGACCGTTCGTGACCTGCGGTCCGCAGAGGAGAAGAGCCTATGCTGAAGCTTCTACGATGGATGGCGGTATCCTTTTCCATGTACTCCAGGATTCCGATGCCCCGTTTTACATGGCAGGAGGATGACATGAAATACAGCCTCCTCTTTTTTCCGATGGTGGGGCTTGTCATCGGCGGCGTCACACTGGGGATCCACTGCATACCGGCGGTATCGGCGCTTCCCCTGTTTGTGCGCAGCATCGTGACACTCCTGGTGCCGGTTCTGATGACCGGCGGTTTCCACCTCGACGGCTTCATGGATACGGAGGATGCGCTGCGATCCTACCAGCCCCGTGACAGGAAGCTGGAGATCCTGAAGGATCCCCATATCGGCGCCTTCGCGGTGATCGGACTGGGGTCGTGCATGCTGGTCGCAGCAGCCGCCATCGGGACGGTGCTCTGCTTCGGCAGCCGCCGGACGCTGATCGTGCTTGCGGCGGTCTTCGTGGTCAGCAGGGCCCTGGCCGGTATCCTGGCACTGCGCCTGCCGAAGGCGAGGAAAAAAGGCATGCTGGCAGAGGAGACAAAGGGAAAACAGGGTGTGCTTCTTGCTGTGCTGTCTGCCTGGCTCATGGCGGGGATCGCCGTGATGCTGGCTGCAGACTGGATCGCCGGTGTGGCAGTGACGGTCTGCCTGGTGCTGTCTCTGATCCGGTATGCATGGTTGACCGCACGGGAATTCGGCGGTGTGACCGGGGACACGACCGGGTACTTCATCACCTTCAGCGAAGCGGCGTCTTTTGCCGTACTGGCGGTGATCGCATGGAGGCCATGGGCATGACGGAAGCGGTGTACAGGAGATGTATCCTGCTGCGGCATGCCCGGACACGCGGCAACGAGGAGCGGCGATACATCGGCGCCCGTACGGATGAGGGCTTATCGCCGGCGGGACGCAGAGAGGTGCTGGACAGGAGAGAGGCGCTCATCCGGCAGGTCCCGTCCGGAGCATGGCTATTCTCCGGCCCGCTGCGGCGCACTCTAGAGACCGCGGAGATCCTCTTCGGAGACAGACCGGTCCGGATCCTGGAGGAAATGCGGGAGACCGATTTCGGTGACTTTGAAGGGAAGAATTACGAAGAGCTTAAGGACGATCCCGCATACCGTGCGTGGATCGACAGCAACGGAGCACTTCCCTTTCCCGCAGGGGAGAGCAGGGAGGAGATGATCACACGGAGCATGGACGGCCTGTACCGCGCACTGCGTCTGTGCCCTGCGGACAAACCGCTGTGTATCCTCTGCCACGGCGGGAATATCATGGGGATCATGAGCCGTCTGACGGGGAGGGATTTCTATGATTTTCAGGTTGGAAACCTGACCGGATATGACCTGGAGTTTGATTCAGATGGGCAAAGAATTGTGGATGTATCATATCATCGGCTGGGGTAGCGGCGTTCTGCTGGATCTCATCATCGGCGACCCGCACGGCATCCCGCATCCCATTGTCGCCGTCGGGCGGCTGATCGCGTTCCTGGACGGCCGATGGAATACCGCTGACACAGCGGCTGCGGGAGTGCCCCCGCGCAGGAAGCGGTTTCTGGGTGTCCTGCTGTGCGTTGCCGTGCTGACGATGCCCGTCGCGGTCACCGCAGGACTGTTGACAGTGGCGTGGAGACTCCACCCGGCGGTGTTTGTGATCACGGAGGCCGTCCTGACCTGCTATCTGCTGGCGGCCAGGAGCCTCTATGACGAGAGCCGCAAGGTGCAGAAGGATCTGGAAAGGGGGGATCTGCATACCGCCCGCCGGGATCTGTCCATGATTGTGGGACGCGATACGCAGGAGCTGGAGGAGGAAGCGGTCGTGCGCGCCGCGGTGGAGACCGTGGCGGAGAACACCTCCGACGGCGTCATCGCACCGCTCCTGTATCTGGCGGTTGGCGGACCGGCGCTGGGCATCCTGTACAAGGCAGCGAATACCATGGACTCTATGGTGGGCTACAACAACGACCGGTACCGGTTCTTTGGCAGACCGGCAGCCAGACTGGATGACCTGCTGAACTACCTGCCTTCACGGCTCAGCGCACTGCTGATGATCCTGGCGGCCGCACTGCCGGGGATGCGCGGCAGAGGGTTCCATCCCGCCGATGCCTGGCGGATCTGGCGCAGGGACCGGCGGAAGCATAAGAGCCCGAATTCCGCCCAGACCGAGAGTGTCTGTGCGGGAGCGCTGCAGATCCGGCTGGGAGGGCCCTCCCGTTATCAGGGGGTGCTTGTGGAGAAACCATGGATCGGAGATGCGGTACGTGGTGCAGTCAAAGAGGATATCGGCAGAAGCGGTCTGCTGATGTTTGTGACGGAGGGCGTGGCGGTACTGCTTCTGGCGACAGACATGCTGGCTGTGCTGTAACCGTGTATCAACAATGAGGAGTGCGTTCCCATGCATCATGGAGGAGATATCTACCGGAACAGCATACAGCTTGATTTCTCTGTCAACCTGAATCCCCTGCCCGTCCCGCAGACACTGCGGGATGCCATGCGGAGCGGTTGCGAGGCGGGCGGCGTCTACCCGGATCCGGAGCAGGAGCGTCTCCGCGCCGTACTGGCGGAGGGGATGGGGGTGGATCCCGCCTGTGTCATTGCGGGAAACGGCGCTTCGGAGCTGATCCTGGCGGCCGTACGGGCGGTGCATCCGGAAAGGACGCTTCTGATCGAGCCCGGATTCACCGGATACCGTCATGCGCTCCACAGTCTGCGCAGCGGTGCGGTCACAGAATACCGGATGACCGCGGAGGAGGGCTTTACCCTGACGGAGCGGGTGCTGGACGCGCTCACGCCGGAGCTCGACCTGGTGATCCTGTGTGATCCCGGTAATCCCACAGGCAGGAACATCGACCCGCTGCTCCTGCGGCGGATCCTCGATCGCACGGAAACACATCGTACCATGGTGCTGCTGGATCACAGCTTTTATCTGCTGTCTGCGGCGGGACAATCGTGCGGAACGGATCCGGGACAGCTGATCGGATCGTATGCGCACCTGATCATGATCCAGTCCTGGACCAAGGTGCTGGGACTGCCGGGGATCCGTATGGGCTGCGCGCTCTCCCGCCCGGAAACCATTGCCGGGTTGCGGGACCAGCTGCCCGAGTGGAACGTATCCGCGGTCGCGGAGCATGTGATGATTGCGGGGGCAGCGCTCCTGTGGGGGTCAACCTTCTGTGCGGAGGCACGGAAGGTTGCCGCAGAGGAATCGGCATATATGCTGGAACAGCTGGAGGCGCTGGGCTGCCGGCCGTATCCGACCGATACGGTATATATCCTGTTTCAAGCGCCGCGGGAGCTGTACGGGCCACTGCTGGAGCGCGGGATTCTGATCCGGGACTGCCGTGAAATCCCCGGACTTGGCCCCGGATACTATCGGATCGCGGTCAGGGACCGGGCTGCCAACCGCGTTCTGATCCGCCATCTGCAGGAGGTCATGCATGAACATTGAGTATGTGGCGCCCGCCGAAATCGAGAAGCGGAGTATGGCAATCATCTCTGACGAGCTGGAGCGCCGCGGTATTCTGCTGCCTGACGAAACAGCGGATATTGTGAAGAGATGCATCCATACCACCGCTGATTTTGACTATGCGGAGACGCTGTGTTTTTCGCCGGGTGCCATTGCGGAATGCAGGCGACTGATCCGGGGCGGTGCGCTTCTGGTGACCGACACCAACATGGCCCTTGCCGGTATCAACAAGAGAGAGCTGGAACGGTACGGTGCCCGGGCCATGTGCTTTATGTCCGAGGCGGATGTGGCCGAAGAAGCGGCGGCAAGAGGCATCACCAGGGCAAGCGTCAGCATGGAGCGGGCCATGAGACGGGAGGAGCCGGTGATCTTCGTTATCGGGAATGCGCCGACGGCACTCATCGCTCTGCAGGAGCAGATGGATCTGGGGCACTACCGTCCGGCCTTCGTCATCGGCGTTCCGGTCGGCTTCGTCAATGTGGAGGCGGCCAAGGAGCTGATCCTTGCGGATGACATCCCCCATATTGTCAATCGCGGACGGAAGGGCGGCAGTACCGTGGCAGCGGCGATCTGCAATGCGATCCTGTACGGCATGAGGGGACAGCAGGGATGAGAAGCGGATTCACCACCGGAAGCTGCAGTGCGGCGGCGGCCAAAGCGGCGGCGTTCATGCTGTTATCCGGAATGAGAAAGGAAACCATCGAGATCGACACACCGGCCGGTGTGAAGTACGCACCCGTGATAGAGGACATACGGATGGCCCCCGACCGTGTCAGCTGCGCCGTCCGCAAGGATGCCGGGGACGATCCGGACGTCACGAACGGCGCCCTGATCTGTGCGGAGGTGCGGGTTGTGGATGGCGATCCGGGAGAGATTGTGATCACCGGCGGCAGAGGTGTCGGCAGGGTGACGAGGCCGGGGCTCGACCAGGCCATCGGCAGCGCTGCCATCAATTCCGTGCCACGACAGATGATCACAAAAGAGGTGCGCGAAGTCATGGCATTCTTTGACTATACGGGTGCGCTGCAGGTCGAAATCTCTGTTCCGGATGGGGAGGCGCTGGCAGAGAAGACCTTCAATCCCAGGCTCGGTATCGAGGGCGGGATCTCCATCATCGGTACCACCGGAATTGTGGAGCCCATGAGTACCCGGGCCATCCTTGAGACGATCCGTGTGGAGCTGACACAGCGGAAGGCCATGGGGGATCCTGTCGCTGTGGTATCACTGGGGAATTACGGTCTGGCATTCATGAAGGAACGATACGGGTACGATCTCGACTGTGCCGTCAAATGCGCCAACTATATCGGGGATACGATCGATATGGCTGCGGAAGCCGGATTTACGAAGCTGCTGCTCTGCGGACATGCCGGCAAGCTGGTCAAGGTGGCAGGCGGCATCATGAACACGCATTCCCGGGAGGCGGACTGCCGGATGAAACTGATGGCGGCTGCGGCGGCCAGATGCG
>JAFSYF010000241.1 GCA_017443695.1 Butyrivibrio sp. | reverse complement strand
GCCGCTGCACGATCCTGATAGCGTCGGCCGGATATTCCCTGGCTTCCTTCTCATCCCCCACCTCCACGGTGATGCGGACGGTCTGCCGCAGGATGTTGACGGAGGCCACCTCGCCCTGGGTGCCGTCCTCCAGCACCTCCACCGTGTCCCCTACGCCTGGCATCTTGCGGTTGAGCTCCTCATAGACCTCTTCCTCGTTCTTCAGGCAGCACAGGAGGCGTCCACAGACACCGGAGATCTTGGTGGGATTCAGGGACAGGTTCTGTTCCTTGGCCATCTTGATGGATACCGGAGCGAAATCCGCCAGATAGGTGTGACAGCACAACGGTCTGCCACAGCTGCCGTAACCGCCGATGATCTTGGTCTCGTCCCGGACACCGATCTGTCTCAGTTCGATGCGCGTTTTGAACGCGGCTGCCAGATCACGTACCAACTCGCGGAAATCCACCCTGCCGTCCGCTGTGAAATAGAACAGGATTTTGCTGTTGTCAAAGGTATATTCGGCGTCGATCAGCTTCATCTCCAGGCCGCGCTCACTGATTTTCTGCTTGCAGAGACGAAAAGCGTCCCGTTCCTTTTCACGGTTGTAGGCGTAGCGTTCCTCGTCCTCCTCAGTGGCAGGCCGCAGGATCGGCCGCAGGGGCTTCTTCCAGGCATCGTCCTCCAGTTCCCGTATGTCGTCTACCACAGTACCGAATTCCACGCCGCGGGAGGTCTCCACGATGACATGGCTGCCGCGGCGCAGCTGTGCCTCCCCCGGATCAAAAAAATAGATCTTGCCATTGGTGCGGAATCGCACGCAGATGATTTTCTTCATGCTGATATCTCCTTCATCCGTCCCTTCCATGAGAGAAGGAACAGTTCCATTGCCAGTTCCTCGTTGACATGCACCGCCAGCTGTCTACGGACCTCCTCCGTCCGGAGCAGGAGCTGTACCAGCTCGTCTGGCTGCAGTATTGAGGCGATCTTCTTACTATACAGTATCTGATCCGTTAAAATCAAGTGACCCTCCGGCGCAGACATATCCGAGGCCGCGCATACCAGGGCATCCCGCAGGAGCCAGGCACAGACATCCAGCAGCGTCTGAATATCCGGCTGTTTCTCATCCCGTGTCTGCTGCTGCGCATCGTCCCCGTCCTTCTGTGCGTCTCCCGTCAGCGTCCGGAGGCGCTCCAGGATCCCGTGGGTGGTCAGACGCGGCAGATCCATGATCAGAGTGACCGCGTCCCTGCGGAACCGTTCGAAGCGGTCGCTCTCCGCCAGGTCGATGGCTCTCCCGATGCTGCCCTGGGAAAAGGCTGCGGCGATCCGCGCCCGGTAATCAACGATATGACGGTGCTTCATGAGAAATCCGGTGAGCGCATCCTCGCCGATGGGTCGCAGACTTAAGAGTACACAGCGGCTGACGATGGTCGGCAGAAGGAGTCCGGCGGAACGCGCCAGCAGCAGGATCGTGACGCCGGGCGTAGGTTCCTCCAGCGTCTTCAGAAGAGCATTCTGGGCAGCCCCTGTCATGATCTCACTGTCCGGGACGATGTAGATCCGGCGGCCTCCTTCGTAGGCGCTGATCTGCGACTGCCCGACGAGCTGTTTTCTGATCTCATCGACACCGATGCTGGTCTCCTTCTCATGGGTAATGGTCAGAACATCCGGGTGGGTACCCGCCAGGACGCGGGTACAGGCGCTGCAGCATCCACAGGGTTCCAGCAGCCCTGTCTGCGGATCCTCCCCAAGCTGTTCACAGACCAGGGCTCTGCTGAAGAGGTCCGCAAGATAGCGTTTGCCGCTGCGGGGCTCCCCCTCCAGGATGTAGGCGTGCGAGATCCGTCCGGTCCGCAGGCTCTGCTGCAGTCTGTCCCGGAGGTCCGCTCTGCCGATGATGTCGCGGAATCTCTCTGCCTGGGCGCTCATGTGAAGATATCCAGCAGGAGTCCCTCGATCTGGCCGATTTTATCGAGGATAGTGATATTGTCGAGCTGTTCCTTGACCAGCTCCTGCGCCAGTTCGTCCAGAGTCTCGTCCACGCGACGGATGATGCCGTACACGCGGTGGCGGCCCCGGCGGTCCAGATAGTTCTCTCTGGAGAACTGATGGGAGCGGGAGACGACTTCATTCATAAATTCCTTGATCAATGTCCGGTATTTGGTCATATCCCGGATGTCTTTCTTTTTAGAGATGCGGTCGCCCTGCTGGACGATGTCCTGCATCATGAGGTTCAGGCGTTCTGCCAGTCCCTCGTCCGCCAGGCGGCTCGTAAGAACGAACTTGAAGGTGCCGTCCGTAACCTGGGTGCTCTGTGCCTGGGCGACGGGGGCTGCCGGGGTTGTCTGGTTGACACGCATATCCATGCGGTCAGTCCTCTTCCACAGACGCGGTGAGCGCCGCCGGATGTGACCCGTCCTCACCGCCGCGGCTGGCGCGGATATAGGAGGAGAGTGCCTCGATCGTCTCTTCTATCGTGCCGTTGTTGTCAAAACGTTGTGTGATGCCGGCTTCCCGCAGCCTGTCCTCGGCGTAATCCGCTTCATCGGCCAGGTATCTGCGGCACATCTCATCGTAGTGGGGAATATCCTGACGGTTCTCCCTGCGCATAGCACGCTCCAGGCGGATACGATCCGTTGTTTCGATATAGAGAGGACAGACGCGCGCCTCGCCGAAATGCGTCCGGAGTGCACGATAGGCCTCCAGCGTGGCAATCATGAGATAATCTCCGTCGTCAAGCCGGATCTGACCATCGTCCGCGGTGTAGTAGTGCCAGGGACCCGCGATGGTATGATAGGTGCGTTCTTCGATGATCTGTCCCGCCGCCTGCATGGCCTCGTATTCTGCTACCGTCCGGAAGTAGTACTGAACCCCCTCCTGCTCGCCGTCCCTCCTGGGTCTCGTGGTATAGGAGGTCACAGGGCGCAGCGCAAGCGCCGCGTCCCCCCGGAGATTCCGGTAGAGCGCATCCTTACCGACAGAACTTTTTCCCATTAAAACATACAGCGTACCCATACAGATCAGTATAGCGCAGCCACCGCTCCTTGACAAGAAACCCCGGGCGGTTCGCGAACCAGGGCCGACCGGAGTGCCATGAATCGCCAGAGAAGTGCTCCCGGGGCCGAACGTTGGGCTGCAATCTCACATAGATTATGATATACTAAGAGGGTATGGCACTGGATTATAACATTTTTTTGGAAGTGGCGGTCATCCCGCTGGATATCATCCTGTTCTGCTACCTCGCGATGCGGTACACGAACCCGACCCGGGTAAATATCGCATTCAGGCGGTTTGCTTTTGTTGTCACTCTGACGAATATCGTTGACGTGGCGACGGCGGTAGTTACCAGCGCCCATGCACGCGTGCCGAACTGGCTGCACTATCTGTTCAATACTCTGGATTCCGCCCTGGCCGCGTTGTCCGGATTTCTGTTCATCTATTACATCTATGCCTATTCCACCATGGAGCAGGCGGATCTGACCCGCAGGAACATCCTGAATGCGACATTATTGGGAATCGATTTCCTCCTTCTGCTGACAAACCCGCTGACCGGCTGGGTGTTCACCTATGATGCGGCCGGGAATTATCACCATGAGCTTTTGTTCATGCCGGTGGCCTACGGATTCCCGATTCTGTTCTTCGCCATCGGGAGTCTGTATATGCTCACGCACCGTCAACGGTACCGGAAGAGTCAGCTGCTGACCATGGTGGTGTCCGCCATGCTGGCCGGCATGCTTTTCCTGCTGCAGATGCTGTTCTTTGACACGACGCTGATCACATTCTTCATTGCCTCCATCGGGGTGCTGATCATCTTCCTCTCGCTGGAGACGCCGGAATACGTACGGCTCATCCAGACGACGGCCGAGCTGAACGAGGCCCGGGCCAGAGAGGCTGCGGTAGAGGCACAGGAGCGGCTCTCACAGGAGGTACTGTTGGCGCTCTCGAAGGCGGTGGATGCCAAGGATCATTACACCAACGGCCATTCGGGGCGGGTTGCAGAGTATGCCCGGGAGATCGCACGGCGTATGGGCAAGTCAGAGCAGGAACAGGAAGAGATCTATGATCTGGGACTCCTGCATGATATCGGCAAAATCGGTATCTCAGAGGAGATCATCAATAAGAAGGGACGACTCACGGATGAGGAGTTCGCAGAAATCAAGCGGCACACCGTAATCGGCTGGGATATCTTAAAGACCATTACGGAGATCCCCTGGCTGTCCAAGGGCGCCCGGTGGCACCATGAGCGCTATGACGGCAGAGGCTATCCGGACGGTCTGTCCGGAACAGAGATTCCGGAGGAGGCCCGCATCATCTGTCTGGCGGACAGCTATGATGCCATGACCTCCAAGCGTTCCTACTCCTTCCCCCGGGCACAGGCGGAGGTACGCGCAGAAATCGATCGCTGCCGCGGGACACAGTTTGATCCCGACATCGCACGGTATCTGCTGGATATGATTGACGAGGATACAGAGTATCAGCTGCGGGAGATCTCCTGAAGCCCGTGAACCGTACAGCCCCGGCGAATGGCTTCCGTGAGGATGCGGATGTCTGCCGCCGTGATCCGTCTGCCCGGGATCAGCTGCGGGATGCCGGGGGGATATATGGTGACAAATTCCGCAGCGATACGGTCCTTGGCGGCGGCCAGGGGACATGCCGTACGCGGGGCATCCCAGGCGGACAGATCCGTCTCTGCTGTTCCCCCTGCCCCGTCCACGACCAGGATCTGCGCCGATGTGAACCCTTCTCTTTCTGATTCCGCCTGGTTTGACTTCATATCCGGTATCATCCGGTCGATTTCCTGCAGCGCGTGGATCAGGCGCGTGATGCCCTGTTCCGTATCGCTTCCGGTCAGAATCAGGAGCACAGATGGGCCTGCTGCCATCTCCGGCTGGAGGTGGTAACGGACGCGCAGCAGCTCATAGAGCGCTCTGCCATCCGCAAACCCCGGCGCAGAGACCAGGAGCTTACAGGGGTCGGTGACCAATGCCGCATCCGCGGCATCTGTCTTTCCTTTTTCTTTTCCAGCCCAGGACGAGAGACGCACATGGGTAAAATCAGCGCTGGCAGCGTCGATCCGCTGCCGGTGTGTCAGCAGTCTGTCGCACCAATGGCTGGCATCTGTCCGCATCCCGCGGATACAGTCATCGATGGAGCGCATGAGGAGATAGGAGGGGCTGCTGGTCTGGTAGATCCGCAGGAAGCGGCGCAACCGCGTGTGGTCGATCCGGTCCCCCACGGCGTGGAGGATGGCAGTCTGGGTCACGGCCGGCAGGGTTTTGTGCAGACTCATAATGACGAGATCGGCGCCCTGTGTCAGGGCGTTCTCCGGAAGTCTGCCGTCCAGACCGAAATGGGCACCATGGGCCTGATCGACGATGAGCGGCAGGCCATGGGCATGAGCGATATCCGCCAGAGCCCGGATATCCGAGCAGATGCCCTCATAGGTGGGGGAGGTCACAAAGACAGCACCCCCAGGGTTCTCTTTGGCATCCAGGCTGCTGAGGGTTTCCTCCAGTTTCCGCGGGGACAATACGCCGTAACAGGCCCAGTCCGGCAGGTACTCCGGCTCTGCCAGGGTCAGCCGCACATTCCTGAGATAGGCTGCATGATAGAGGCTTCGATGACTGTTTCTGCCCGCGACGAGACAACTGCCCGCCGGGCAGCAGGCGGAGACAGCGGCCAGGACGCCGGCGGTCGATCCGTTGACCAGCAGATAGCTTCTGTCCGCACGATAAAGGTCTGCGGCCCGTTCCTCCAGCTGCCCGATCAGTCCGGCCTGCGGGCCGGTGGTTGTCTCATGGAGGTCATCGAAGCCATCGATCTCCGTGATGTCCATGGTATGGAGGGCAGCATCCGCCGGCTGGCGTTTGTGCCCCGGCATGTGAAATGGGTAATCCTCACCGGCTGCGAGCGCAGCCAGTGCATCAGAGAGTGTCTGTCCGGTCAACTGCGGGCCCCTTGGGGATGAACCTTGGTTTTGCCCAGATCTATGTAGTGTTTTTTCGACATCCCACCCCGGTGGATGTGCAGTGTCTCCGTCAGGGAGGCATATTTGTCCGCAGCCGTCACCAGCCAGGATTCCTTGAACCGCGGCGGCACAACGGTCAGCGGCCACATATGCTTGCGGATGATGTCGCACTCCTTCGGTGAGAGGTCGAAATCCCGGGATGCGTTTTCCAGCGCCGTTTTCGGATGGAAGAAGCCGTGGAGCCTGGGGTGGACATTGCCGGCTTCCTTGCCATCCTTGTGCCAGTCGTACTGAAAATAGTCGTGGAGCAGTGCTCCCCGGACGAGTTCCCGTTCGCTGACCTTCATTCTGAGGGTCTGGGACAGCTGCACAGCTGCCTCCGCCACGCGGATGCTGTGTTCATACACAGAGACATCCCCGTGCTGGATATTGGCATCCGTGGCACGGAAGCTGTCAGAACCCAGGATGTCCGGCGCGTGCTTTTTCAGCGTCCTGCGGATGTGCTGCAGGCGTTTTCTTTTCTGCTCTCTCAATGCCGGTCTACTCCCAGAGACGCTCCGGATAGACGCCCTCGTCCTTCAGGGCCTGGATCGACGCCATGACGTTGGGTTTGTCTTCCTTATAGGTGACACCGAACCATCGGTCTGTGGAGGGCAGTACCTTGACGCTGGCACGGCCGGCGCGCACCAGACGCCCAACCTCCAGCGGGATATAGCATTCGGATTTCAGCGGGTTCTGCATCATCTCTTCTGCAAAAAACCGTGTCACTGCCTGATCCAGTTTCCCGAAAAGCTCGGGCTGGAAGCCCCACATATTCATGGATACCAGGGTGTCCAGCGGAATGTCATTCCAGGTGGTACCATCGTCTGTTGTGAAGGCTGCACCGTTCGGCCGTTTCTCGATCCGTGTCAGTTCTTCAATCTGTGTCAGGTAGCCCGCTTCGTTCCTTCGGCAGCATCCGCGGGCAACGGAGCCGTTGTCCGTCAGGGTGTTGGCGAGTTCATAGCCCACCATGCAGAAGGGCAGCTGTCCGGGCTCCTGCGCCTGAGGTGCCGCAAGGAAATCCGCCAGCAGCCTGTAGGCGTGCACACCATAGTAATCATCCGCATTGATCACGGCAAAGGGTTCATGAACCTCATCCCTGCAGCACAGAACGGCATGCGCCGTGCCCCAGGGCTTGACTCTGCCCTCAGGAATCCGTACATCTGCGGGGATCTTCTCCATGTCCTGGTGGACGTAAGCCACTTCCATATGGCGGCTGACCGCGTCCCCGATACAGGAACGGAAGTCGCCCTCATGCTCCTTCTTGATGACGAATACCACCTTGCCGAAGCCGGCCCGCATGGCATCATAGATGGAAAAATCGATGATCTTGTGCCCGGCGGCGTCGATCGGATCGATCTGCTTGAGTCCACCATAGCGGCTGCCCATACCGGCGGCCAGAATGACGAGCGTTGGTTTCATTCCATACCTCCTGTCTGACGAGTGCTTCGGGGCTGTTCTGAACAGGTATTCCCCGCTTTATTAAAAATTTATCACATCATGATATGACTTTCAACAATCTTTCTCTGTCCATGGCGCGCATGGCCTGCCGGATCTCTGCCACCTTCTCCCGCTCCGCTGCAGGGATGCGATAGGCATCCAGCATCTGCAGGATCTGCTCGGCGGTGATGAGATCATAGGCCTCCGCCAGCTCCCTTATATTCGAAAGGGCCGATGCGAGTTCCTCCGCGTCGATCTCAGGCTTGTCCGGATCCTCCTGCGGCGCATCCATGGCAGCGAGATGCTCCCTGTAGCTGCGGTACAGCGCCAGGAGCTCGGGGGTGCGCAGCCGGATCTCCTCCGCGGCTGACGCAGCCTCCGCGCCATTTCCCTGGGCGGTGTTGCCCTGCGCCTCCATCTGTGCCGCAAGCGATGAAAGGTGTTCCGCGCCAATGATCCGGGCGGAGGATTTCAGGGCGTGCACCTGCACGGTATAGTTCTTCAGGTCCCCGGCAGCTGCGAACTGCTCGATGGCATCGGATTTCTCCGGGATCGACTCATAGAAATCCCGCAGTACATCCGCCAGCACCTCCGGACTGCCGGTGGCCGCCAGTGCTGCCGACACGTCAATACCGGTACAGGCAGCAAACTGCCCGGCCTCATCCGATTCCTCCGCTGCCGTTTCTGTCGCTGCCGCATCCGTCGCATGTGCATCGAACCCCGGATCCTTTTCATGCAGCACCTTGTCCGGCGGAAGGTATTCCATCAGCATCCGCTCCAGTCGCTCCGGATCCACAGGTTTGGATAAATAATCGGCAAACCCCGCTGCCAGGTATTCCTCCCTCGCTCCGGCCACCGCATTGGCTGTGAGCGCAATGCACGGGGTATCTACATTCAGATTGCCGGAGAGATCCGCCATGGCCGCCCGGGTCTCGATGCCATCCATCTCCGGCATCATATGATCCAGGAAGATCACGTCATAGTGGGTCTCACAGATCTTCCGCAGCGTCTCCCTGCCGCTCTCGGCTGTATCGACCTCGATGCGGGTCTGCTTCAGGAGGCCCCGGATCACGGTCAGATTGATCCGTGTGTCATCGGTGACAAGGATCCTGGCCTCCGGTGCCTGGAAGCTCTCCCGGTACTCAGCCAGATTCTCTGTGAACTCTTTGTAGCGGGTCGCAAAATCCCCCATGGGCTCCGGATCCACAATCCCCTGCCGGACCTCGAAGGAGAAATCACTCCCCTCCCCGTAGACGGAGTGTACCACCAGCTTCGTCTCCATCATGGCCAGGAGCTTCTTGACGATGCTCATGCCCAGTCCGGTGCCCTCTATGGTGCGGTTGCGGATCTCTTCAATACGCTCGAAGGGAGAGAAGAGCTTGCCGAGATCCTCCTCCTTAATGCCGATGCCAGTATCCGTGACGCGCACCGTCAGCATCATGGGCGGGAAACCGCCCAACCCTGCTACATCTGCCATTTCCTCTTCCGCCGCAGCCTCATGCCAGCCGATGTTTAGGGTCACACTCCCTTCATTCGTGTACTTCACAGCGTTGGTCAGGATGTTGGTGACACATTGCTTGAGCCGGATCTCGTCCCCGTAGAGGAGGTTCGGTACCGTCTCATCCACCTGTATGTTGAACGCCAGCCCTTTTGCGGATGCGCGGTCGCGGATCATGTTGACGAGGTCGTTGATGGTGGAGGAGAGCTGATACTGCACCGGGAGGATGTCCATCTTGCCCGCTTCGATCTTGGAGAAATCGAGGATGTCGTTCACCAGCGACAGCAGAGTGTTGCCGGCGCTCCTGATATCCGCCGCGTACTGCCGGATTTCCGGCTCATGCGTCTCCCGGAGGATCATCTCGTCCATGCCCAGCACCGCATTGATGGGCGTGCGGATCTCATGGGACATGTTGGAGAGGAATCCGCTCTTGGCTTCCGATGCGGCCTGCGCCACCTTCAGCTCCTCCCGGAGCCTCGCCTCCTCCTGAATATCTGCGATGTACTCCGTGATCTCCATCACGGTGCTGGAGATGGCGTGGTAGAGCTCCGAGATCTCATCATGCGTGTTGACCTGCATCTGGTGGATGGATTCCGCGTATTCCAGGCGGTTGTCATCCGTCGTATCCATGAAGCTCATCATATAGGAGGACAGCTCCCCGATGGGCGTGCCGATCTTCATCTTGGCAAAGAAATTGATGAGTCCCACAATGGGGAAGGCGACACACAGCAGCATCAAAAACAGCTTCAGATTGAAAGACATCAGCCGGCTGTCCAGTAAATATGATGTGTCAAAGGTCGTATCCTCCGCACGCATCGGCACACCATACTCTCTCTGCCTGTTCACCGGCTCATCCGTTCCAGGCGGCATCTCTCCACCGTCGTCGGGGGGTGCGGCCATCTCCGTCTGC
>JAFSYF010000240.1 GCA_017443695.1 Butyrivibrio sp. | reverse complement strand
GTCATCTGTCCGGTCAGATCGAAACGGCTGCGGGTCACCGTCATGGGATTGGTGATCAGAAAGGATTCATCCGCTGCCGCACATACAGCCTCCCCCTCCGTCATGCCCGTTTCCAGTGTCTCCGACAACCGTACCTGCCGCAGCCGCAGCAGCTCGTCTGCTGTCAGTTCCGCACAGGACACGGACAGCATGACGACATCACGGCTGACATCTCCCCACACCGCGCTGGTCTTGTGTCTGGTCCCTGTGAAAAATATGACCTCTGCCGTCTTCGCTGACCCGACGCCCAGCACCGGTTCCACCACATGGAAACAGGTCAATATGCGGATCTCCTCCGGTGTCATCTCCCATATGACACCGGATCCGTGGCTGTCCCCGGCTTCAACCCGCACCACAGAGGGCCGTATCGCCGCCAGCAGATCCGCATCCTCCTCTGAAGCCGGCAGCGGTGTATACAGAAGTCCCTCCTCTAACGCCTCTGTGACGACCTGTTCCGGCCCCGGCCCCTGCGCGCAGCATTCTCCCGTTGCCGCCATTGCAGTCACAAACACCAGCACCGCGGCAGACAACATCCGCAATAATCGGTTCCTCATTCGACAGACTTCAGTGATTCTGCCATGTTGATGGCTTCCAGCTTGCGACCCATCACAACGTCCACCACCGCATTGAACACAAAGGTCAGTACCACGCTGTAGAGGAAGCTCATCGGCAGGATCCGGGCACGGAATGACACCATATCCACCACGATTTCATGCATCACAAAGCGGTGCAGCCCGATTCCCAAAAGGAGTCCCACGATCACCCCCAGTCCCGTCAGGAACGTATTCTCCCGGAACACATACCGCGAGGTTTCCTTCGGGAAGAAGCCCAGCACCTTAATTGTTGCGATCTCCCGCAGCCGCTCGGTGATATTGATGTTGGTCAGATTATAGAGGACAATGAATGCCAGTCCTGCCGCACACAGGATGACTACCAGCACCACCAGATCCAGACTGCGCATCATATTGGAGAGTCTCACGCGCAGCTGACCAAAGACCGTCACATTACGCACCTCCGCCACATCCGAGATGGCTGCCGCCCGTGCATATTCATCCGCCCCCTCCGGAAAGATCACATAGGCCGCATTGTTCTGCATACTATCTGACAGTTGTGTTTCCAGCGTCTCCGGCCGGATAAACACATAATGGTACACCAGATTCTCAAAAACACCACTCACCAGGAGACGCACCTCCCGCATATCTTCATCCCGCAGGGTAATGATATCGCCCTTCTTCACATCATAACGCTCCGCAATGCTGTTGCTGATGAGTGCCTCATGGAGTCCGGGCGGCGGCAACGCCTCTCCCGACATGGTATGGAATGCCATAAAGGATGCAATCTCATCATAGCTCTGCGGGGCCATCAGGTTGATCGATTTGACCTGATCCTCCGTCACCAGATCCCAGCTGGCCTCATGCAGGAGCAAATACTGTTCCGCCTCCTGCGCCAGTGCTTCCAGCACGGCAGCCGGCGCTTCCTCCCCTTCATTCCCGGTCCGGAACATCACCTCTGCGTCCATGAACTGGATCTCCCCATACTGGATATCGGCAAAATCCGAAATGGAATCCCGTATACCAAATCCGGTCAGCAATAATGCCGTACACCCGCTGATTCCCAGGATCATCATCAGCAGACGGCCTTTATAGCGGAAGATATTCCGGATCGATACCTTGAGCAGGAAAGGGAGTCTGCGCCAGATGAACGGTATATATTCCAGGAAAACCCTTTTCCCTGCCTTGGGTGCTCTGGGCCGCATCAGCATCGCCGCCGTCTCTGACAACTCCACGCGGCAGGTTGCCCATGCCGCTCCCATAGAGCAGGCGAGGGATACCACAACGGAAACCACAGCCAGCGGCGTATTCCACAGGTATCGGAGCGGAATCTCCGAATACATCATGCGATAGGCATTCCAGATGACCCAGGGGAACAATATCACGCCGATGCCATAACCCAGCACGCAGCCCAGCGCAGCGGCACTGCCTGCATAGGCCAGATACCTGCCCAGGATCTGCATCTCGCTGTAGCCCAGCGCCTTCAGCACACCGATCATCCCCCGCTGTTCTTCCACCATCCGGCCCATGGTCGTCACACAGACGAGAGCCGCCACCATGATAAAGAACACCGGAAAAACCCTTGCAATCTGTTCCACGATCCGGGAGTCGCTCTCAAAACAGGTGTAGGCGATGTTCGTCTCCCGGCCCAACACATAGACCTCCGGATCCGCCAGATCCTCCACCTGTTCCAGTTCATCCAGCTGCAGCAGCACATTGGCCATACGGGCAAAGCCGACCATCACATCCGTATCGTCATACATCCGTTCATAGCGTCTCTGAACCTGTTCCTCTGCCAGATCCTCGAATATCGGCTTGCAGGCATCCATATAGTCCTCATAGGCATCAGAGAAAATCGGGGCATCCACATCCAGCCGAAGCATGATCTCACTGTAGATATCGTCCTCCAGATCCTCCGGCAGCACATAGAGAAAACCGGTAATCTGACCGCTGCCGATGTTGGTGGTGCCCCGTTCAAAATTGATGTACAGGGCAGAATCTGCAAATCCAACCACAGTATAGGAGGTATGCTCCAGATCATCCCTTGTGGACGCCTTATTGTCCTCACTCAGAATAATCCTGCTGCCAATGGACAGGCCATACTGTCCGCTGCCAAACACGCTGGCATCCAGCACACACTCACCCGGTGCCTCGGGCAACCGCCCCTCCCGCAGCTGCAGCATATTGATCTGCTCCGGAAGGGTATGGATCCGGAGGATGAATCCGGTATTCTCCGTCTCCTCCCCGGCACCATCCGTCTCGAAGATCGCATCCACCGACCGTGTACCCTCCGCTGCCCGTACACCGGGCATCGCTGCAAAGGCCGCCACATCCTCGGCTTCCCAGCCGATGGAGGACATGATGCGTAGATCGTAGAAACTGTACGCCTGATAGTATTCATTTACCGTATGAATGAGAATCGGTGTCGTGATTCTGACACCGGCAAAAAAACCAACTCCCAGGGCAATAATCGCCATAATCGCCGCAAAACGGCCGAAGGAGCTCTTAATCTCCCGCAGGGTGGAGCGTCTGAGCATCCTCTCCCCTCTCAACGTCTCACCATTCGATGGCAGCGATGTCCGTCGGATGCGGATTCAGACGTTCCTCGCTGATGCGGCCACTTTTCACTGTGATCACACGATCCGCCATGGCAGTCAGCGCCTGGTTGTGCGTGATGACAATGACGGTCCGCCCGCCCTGTCTGCAGGTATCCTGCAGCAGTTGCAGTACGGTCTTGCCGGTATGATAATCCAGCGCGCCCGTCGGTTCATCACACAACAGGAGCTTCGGATTCTTGGCCAGTGCGCGGGCGATGGCCACACGCTGCTGCTCACCGCCGGAGAGCTGAGCCGGAAAATTGCTCATCCGTTCGGCCAGTCCCACCTCTGCGAGTACCGTCTCCGGATCCAGCGGTTCACGGGCCAGGCCGCCGGCCAGCTCCACATTCTCCAATGCGGTGAGATTCTGTACCAGATTATAGAACTGGAAAACAAAGCCGACATCATAACGCCGGTAGGCGGTCAGCTGTTTCACATCATAATCGGAGATCACCGCACCATCCAGACACACCCTGCCGGAGGTCAATGTATCCATTCCGCCCAGAATATTCAGGATCGTCGTCTTGCCGGCACCGGAAGCCCCGACGATAACACAGAACTCCCCCTTCTCCACACGGAAGCTCACATCCGCCAGGGCTGTGATCTCCACCTCCCCTGTACGGTAGATCTTTGAGACATGCTCAAATTCGACAAAACTCGCCATCTGACATCAATCGACTCTCTTGAATGTGGGGTCGTTCGCCCCCGCTTTCTTCAGTAATCGAACAAGTTTTTCATATGCATTGGTAGTATCTGCCTTGATTTGGAAGCGGATGCCGTTTTTCGTCTTCTTGAATGCTTTTTTGCCGACACTGGATATGGACGCGGCATCGTTGATCTGCACGTTTTTCAGGTTCTTGCACTTTCGGAAGGCACCGTCCCCGATGGAGGTCACGTTCGAGCCAATCACCACCTTTTTCAAAGACCTGCTGCCTGCCATGGCCTCATCGGAGATCGCTGTCACCTGATACTTCAGGCCCTTATAGGTTATGGTGGCCGGAACCGTAACGGTTTCCTCCGCACTGGCACAACCGTCGAATACCGCCGTTCCATCGCTGCTCAGCAGATAGATATTCCCCGATGCAGCCGTCACCTTGCCTGTCTGATAAGCGGGCTGGACTGTTTCACCAGAATCTCCGGCCTCTCCTGACTCGCCCGACTCACCGGATTCACCCGATTCTCCGGACTCACCGGATTCACCTGAATCCTTCTCCATCATGTCAAGCACCGCCCGGTAGGTATAGTTCGTTCCGCTGGCTGTGGGCAGCTTCTTGTTGTAATTGACCCTGACATGATATCCGGTACTGTCCGTCCGCCGTATGGTCGAAGAGGTCAGATTGAAATAGGTATGACCGACCGCACTGTCCTGATCATCCCAGGTGGTATCGAATTCATAATAATCCCCGTCCAGCTGGATCAGATTCCAGGCATGGTCATTGCTTCCCAGGATGTAGGTCTCAATCCCCAGCGCATTCAGGATCACCGCTGCCCCCTGGGCATAGCCGTCGCAGACGGCATTGCCCTGAACCAGCGAGGCATAAACCGTATGGGCAATGTGATACTGCTGCTCATCTGCAGAGCCGCGGGTGGCCGAATAGTCATAGGTGATGTGATTACACAGATAATCATGTGTCAGCAGTTCGCGTACAGCATCTTCACTGTATCCTTCCGACCGGATTTGTGTCGCCGCCTGATCCCTGGCCTTCCTGGCCGAAGAAGCCATGGCATCATAATCATAACTGCCGCGCTCCTGCAGACAGTAGTACACATCCAGCTTTCCTCTGCTGTTCCTGTACATCAGTATATTCGACTTGCACAGCGGCACCATCAATGAGAAGGGATTGTCATATTGATAGGCAAACCATGCCTGTCCGTATGCCTCCTGAATTTCTTCCACCGAATTGGCCCCAAGCTCCACCGCGATGCATTTCTGCTGGGAGATCAGTGACCGCACCACCGACTCAGCGTTCAGATTATAATGCTCAAACTGCCCGATGGGCTGCATCTCTGAAAGCCGTTCCATGGCCACATAGAGTTTCCTGGCCATCGTCGGCAGCAGGTCGTAATAGGTGTCCGAAGATATGGCAGCGTATCGGATGATACTGTTCGTCTGCAGTGTCGTCTCCTGCAGTCTGCGCTGCCTGTAGGGGCTCATAGATAATGTCCCGATCTCGGGAGATACGGTTCTGGACTGCTGTTCGATGGAAGAAGCCAACAGAGAGCCGCAGTCTTCTGTCTCAACAACGGTCATCTCCTGCTGTTGTCCGGACGCCGGTGCCGCAGCCACCACAACATTGCCGTTACTCCAGCCAAGCAGCATCACCAGTGCCAGACTGATCCATTTCCTGCTATGGTGCATGTTCATCGATAACCTCCTCGTTCGTCATCTGCGCCGCCCTGCAATAATCGAGTAGGGGTGATAAAATCCCCCTGCTCGCGCGCGGGCGGCGCTCCGGCAATGCCGGAATGATCATCCGCGCCGCCCTGCGCATAAAAAGAGTGAGACGGTAAGCCGGGTTATGTCGTGGACGATCATCTATCTAGGACTGCCGTTACCGACAGCCTCCAGCGACCCACCTGAGGACGGGACGGGCAGCCCCATGGCCCTCTGTTCGGTCTTGCTTCGGATAGGGTTTACACGGCTACACCTGTTACCAGATGCACGGTGGTCTCTTACACCGCCTTTTCACCCTTACCTGGAGTTTCCTCCAGGCGGTTCTTTTCTGTTGCACTGTCCCGGGAGTCACCTCCGCCGGACGTTATCCGGTATCCTGCCCTGTGAAGCCCGGACTTTCCTCGTCCGCACCCTTTCGGGTCCTGCGGCCGCGATCGTCTGTCTCACTCTTAACTACGACATTTTACCATAAAAAAATGGGGTACGCACGAAAAAAAGATTTCAGCCCCTGCGCAGCCGCTGGCGCAGGATCTCATAGCTCAGAACACCCGCCGCAACGGAAGCATTCAGCGAATTGATCTGGCCGCGCATGGGAATCCTTGCGATCATATCACAGTGCTTCTTCACCAACGGTGCAACGCCGGTTCCCTCCGCACCGATCACCAGGCCGATGGGGCCTGACAGATCCAGATCGTACATCTCCGTTCCGTCCATATCCGCACAGACGAACCAGAGACCTCTTTTCTTCAGCTGTTCGATGGTGTTGTTTAGATTTGTCACCTTGATGACCGGGATGTAATTCAGTGCACCGGCGCTGGTTCTGGCCACAGTAGCCGTCAGCCCCACTGCCCTGTCTTTCGGAATCAGGACTCCATGGGCACCCACGACCTCCGCCGACCGCAGGATCGCCCCCAGATTGTGGGGATCCCCGATGCCGTCCAGCAGGATCAGAAAAGGTGCTTCCCCTCTTTGCTCCGCCAGTGCAAAGGCATCCTCCAGCTCGCTGTACCGATAGGAGGCGGTCTGCGCGATCACCCCCTGATGATGGCCGGTCTCTGACATCCGATCCAGCGCATCCCTGTCCACGAAGCGCAGCGGAATCTCCCTTTTCTTCGCCTCACGACGGATCGTCTGCAGGGCACCATCACGACCGCCATCCAGCAGATAGATCCTGTCCACACTGCGTCCGCTCTTCAGAACCTCCAGAACCGCGTTACGTCCTTCGATCCGGTTTGTTTCCTCCCGGATGATACTCTCATCCTTCATCTGATTCTCCAAATCCCTCCCGCAGAAGTGCCAGAAGCCGCGCAGTCTCTCCTTTCAGATACAGATAGCCGCACAATGCCTCCAATCCCGTTGCAAGATGGTAATCTGCCAAACTTGCGTTTCTAGCGCTGCTGCCGGTCTTCGTACTGCGCCCGCGCCGCAGGATCTCCCGTTCCTCATCGGTCAGCTTGTCCTCGATCCTGGCAACAATCTGCGCCTGTGCCGGTGCGCTGACATAACGGACCTTCTCCCTGTGCAGCGCCTTGGCCGGTCGCTGTCCCCGGAGTACCACCATGCTCCGCACGATGGTTTCATAGACCGTATCCCCGATAAACGCCAGGGTCAGCGGCGAGTACTGCCGCAGATCCTGTTCCGGCAGACCAAAAATCCCCCGCACCGACTCCGCTGTGAGTCCCGTCTCCGTCAGTTCCTGTGCCATCTGATGCCCTCAACCCATACCACGCTGCCAGAGTTCCACAAGGGTGTAGGGATTTCCCTCTGTATCGTTCAGCGCGACGGTCACCATCGTCTGTTCCTCGTTCTGCTGCGTATAGACCATCGGACAGATCTCATTGCCGAGTCTGGCCTGTGCCCTGTAATCCGCCCGAATACGCATCAGACTCGTGTTCCTGCCATCCAGTGCACCCTGTTCTCTTGCGATATCCAGGGCCATCCGGATATACTGTCCATTGTTGACATGGTAATTGCTGTCCAGATGATGCACACTCACAGCAAAAGAAGCGGTCACCTCTCCCCCGGATGCAGGCAGCTTGATCTTGCGCGGCAGATTTTCCATCTCAAGCTGCGGATCCAGCGGGTAAGCATCACAGATATCCTGTGTCACCCGCACCGGTCTCCCCTGTTCGATGTCAATTAACGACCAGGTCGTATTGGCAACGGCGAGCCGTTCCTGATGGTCTGCCGTGTCCAGGAAGAAATTACGCAGACCGATGAAGCCCTTCATCTCATAGGGGACGGTTCCGACGGTTACATATTCCCCCAGATGCGGAAGCCTGTGGATGTCAATCTGCCAGGCATTGATGACCCAGAGGATCCCTCTGCGCCGCAGCTCCTCCATGGGCACCGGGCCGTCCTGCGTCTGAAAGGTCGAGCAATTCTGGAAATAATTCACCAGCGCCTCCGGTGTCAGAAAGCCATCGGCATCGGTCTCACTGTATGCAATACGGGAATCATAAGTATACATAGCTCAACGTCCGTATACGGGTCTCCTGTTCTTCAGATCCTGATAAATCGTCACATAGTTTCTGTAGCGGATGCGGGCGATATCCCCGGCCTCCACCGCAGTCTTCACGCCGCAGTCCGGTTCAGCGATATGACTGCAGCCGGCAAACCGGCAGCCCGGCTCATACGGTGTGAATTCCTCATAATACTGCGGCAGCTCACTGCATTCCACATCCCGAACCTCCAGTGCCGTAAACCCAGGCGTATCGCACAGGTAGGTCTGCGGTCCGTCCTCCTCCGGGGCGGAGAGCGCATCAATCCGAAACAGTTCTGAATGCCGCGTCGTATTTCTGCCCCGCGCCAGCTTCCGGGAGAGCTCTCCCGTTTCTGCACCGGCTAAGGGATGCAGCAGGTTGATCAGGGAACTCTTGCCTGCACCGGAGGGCCCTGCCATCACGCTCGTCCGCCCCCGCAATCTGTCACACAGTTCACGGATTCCAGTCTGCTCATGCACGCTTACAAACAACACCTCATAACCACAGCGCTCATAAGCGCCTGCCAGCTCAGCCCGTTCAGCCTCCCCGGCGATATCCTGCTTGTTGAAGCAGATCAGCACCGGCACCTCCTGCTGCCGCATCATGATCAGAAAACGATCCAGCAGATTGTAATTGGGATCAGGCCGCACGATGGCAAACAGAATCACCGCCTGATCCACATTGGCCACACAGGGACGCACCAGCGCATTGCGCCGCGGCCGCAGCTCGATCACACTCCCTGTATATGCTTTTTCCGAGTCGAAGGTCCGCTGGATTCGCACATCGTCCCCCACCAGGAGGCGGATGCCTGCCTCACGGAAGCCGCCTCTGGCCCGGCATTCATAGATCTGCCCATCTGCGCAGGCCACATAGTAGAATCCTCCCACCCCGCGGATGATCTTCCCCGCAGCAAAGTCGGACATTAGTTTTCCTGGGAAAAAGTGATGGCCCGGCGTACGGAGTAATCCCGGGTTTCACCTTCGATCACATTGCCATCCGCATCTGTCGTGGATGGACTCGTCGCTGTATAATCGTAGGTCAGGATACCGGTTGCAGATGTCAGTCCGTTTCGAACCACGCCCGTAATCGGAAAAGAGGCAGTCGTCGTGTCCAGAAGGGATGTGCCATCCGCCGTCACCAGCGTCACATGTACCGCAATACCGTCCGAATAGTTCTCACCCTCCGTCGGCGCAGTGATATCACCACTGTACATATAGGAGATGCTGATGGGTCCCAGGGAACGTTCCAGATTGACCACGGTACCCGGCTCGACCTGTGCCCCCACTTCCTTACTCTGTGCCGTAATCAGATCCGCCGCAAAGCTGTCATTGTTCACATCAATGATCGTTCCAAGGGTGAGCCCGGCCTCTGTCAGTGTGACCATGGCGTCCTCTGTCGTAAATCCGATGACATTCGGGACGGAAACAACAGAGGGTTTCTGCTCTGAGGAAGCCTCCTGCACCGCATCCGATGATTTCTCCGTCGATGCAGAGGAGTCTGTCCACGCATTGCCGGTAAAGCCAGCTCCAGTACTGACAGTCACCGTGATGTCAGCACCACTCTGTGCGCGGCTTCCGGCAGCCGGCCACATGGAAACCACAATATCCTTCTCGGCATCTGCCTCAGGATCCTCTTCCTTTGTGACGTTGAATCCCTTATCCCCCTCCAGAATGGAGACAGCCTCCGCATAGCTTCGTCCCGTAACATCAGGGATCAGTATCCCGGCAGAATTGTCCTCCTGCGTACGGCCGCTCGACGCGGAGGAACTGCTGCTCTCCGAACGAGCGATGGTTCCGGGCAGGCTCACCTCCTCGCCACCGAACATACCCATGGATCTCCCCACCAGGACGACAACAATTACCCCGACGAGGATCGCCGCAATGATGGCAAGCGCCACCGTGAGACGCTCTACCACCGGGTTATAGTGCGCGTCATCCCGATCGAAATCATCAAAATCGTCCTCCTGAGGTCTCTTCCTCCGGCGGGGCTGACCGCCCCGCACCGGTCTCTCCGCCGGAGGCCTGTTGCGGGATGCCCTTTTCTCCTCTTCATAGACCTCACTTTTCAGTCGCATGGTGGCGGAATCGGTCAGGCCGGCATTGCTGGTCTCCTCCACCGGCAGCATCCGCGTCGCGCTCTCCTCATCCGGTGTCTGCAGCGCCACAAAGTCCTCATCCGGATTGATCAGGGAATGCTTCAGATCCGCTATGAGTTCCGATGCGCTCTGGTATCTGCGATCCGGACTCTTCTGACAGCATTTGAGGACGATCTTCTCTACGCTGATGGGAATCTCTTCATTAAACTGTCTCGGAGATGGCAGTTCCTCCTGTATATGCTTGATGGCTATGGCGACCGTTGTGTCACCATTGAATGGAAGACGTCCTGTCAGCATCTCAAACAGGGTGATGCCCAGGGAATAAATATCTGATTTGGCGTCACTGTATCCGCCTCTGGCCTGCTCAGGCGAGGTATAATGGACAGAGCCCATCACATTGGAGGTGATGGTGTTACTGGTAGCGGCCTTGGCGATACCGAAGTCCGTAACCTTGACCTTACCCTCCTTGGAAATCATGATATTCTGCGGTTTGATATCCCGGTGGATGATGTGGTTGTTATGTGCCGCCTCCAGGCCCATAGCTACCTGGATGGCAATACTGACTGCTTCCTTCACCGTCAGACGCTGTTTCTTCTCAATATACTTCTTCAGCGTGATCCCATCCACCTGCTCCATGACGATGAAATGGATCCCATTCTCGTCTCCGACATCATAGACGTTGACGATACAGGAGTGCATGAGTCCGGCTGCCGCCTGAGCCTCCACGACGAATTTCGAGACGAAATTCTCATTCTCCGCAAACTCCTGCTTCAGGACCTTGACTGCCACCAGCCGGTTAAGCTTATGATCCCTTGCACGATAAACATCCGACATACCGCCGGTCCCGATTTTCTCCAGGATCTCGTAACGGCCGCCGATTATCAGACCTATCTTGATCATACAACGACACCTCCGTCGGCAAACGGATCGATCAGGATTACGGCGATGTTGTCTCTTCCGCCGTGCTCGTTTGCCGCCGCGACGAGCGCCTGAACCCTGCTGTCAAGCGCCGCCTCCGTATTGCCCGCAGCGATCCTGCGGATCTGTGTATCCTCTACCATATTTGTCAGGCCATCCGAACAGAGCAGAACGAGTTCTCCGTCCCGCAAAGTTCTTCTGAAGAAGTCGGCCTCCACATTTTCCATCGCCCCGACTGCCCGGGTGATGATATTCTTATCGGTCCGGCTCCGGGCTGTCTCCGCATCGATTCCGCCCATCCGGACCATCTCCTGTACCAGGGAATGATCCTCGGTGATCTGCGTGATCTCCCCCCTGGACAGCACATAGAGTCTGCTGTCCCCGATGTTGGCTGCAAGCAGCCTGTCTCCGGTGATGCAGGCTGCCACAAAGGTGGTTCCCATGCCGGCCATCCGCTCATCCTGTGCGGCACGCATCCGCAGCTTCCTGTTGGCTACCGTCAGCGCCCGGGCCAGTAGTTCTTCCGGCTCACCGGCACATGATTTCTGCAGCTCCTCCACCACAGTATCTGCGGTGAACCTTGATGCAAAATCACCTGCCCTGTGTCCACCCATGCCATCTGCCACGATGAAGAGATTCGGCAGGATGCCCACCGACTGCTCGGAGGTAAAGATGTAGTCCTGATTCAGTTTTCTTTTCCGGCCCACATCCGTGAACGCACTGCTTTTCAGCACACTCCAACCTCCCGGTTTATCTGATCCGTGTAACGACGGCGCAGCTGTCCGCATGCCCCGTCAATATCTCCCCCAAGTTCTCTCCTTATGGTAGCATGGATTCCGTGTTTTTCAAGCCTTTTTTGGAATTCTCGAACGCTCGTTCTGTTTCCAGGGGCATATCCCCGCTCACGTACCGGATTCACCGGTATCAGATTGACCATGCAGTCAAACTGCCGGGAGGATAATAGCTCCGCCAGACGCTCTGTTTCTGCTGCATTGTCATTGACGCCGGCGATCAGCGCATATTCAAATGTCAGCTGCCGCCCCGTCTTTGCATAATACTTCTCACAGGCAGTCATCAGCATATCCAGATCGTAATCGCCCGCTACCGGCATCAGTCGCTTCCGAAGCTCCTGCTCTGGCGCATGCAGAGAGATCGCCAGCCCAACCTGCATTCCTTCATCGGCAAAACGCTCAATACCCGGCACGACGCCGCAGGTGGACACCGTGATGTGTCTTGCTCCCAATGCCCGTCCCCTGCCATCCGTGAGCAGACGCAGGAAACACATGACCTGCTCATAGTTGTCAAAGGGTTCTCCGCTGCCCATCACCACCACATGTGCGGCGCGCTCCCCCGTATCGCGTTCCACCGCCGCGATCTCCTCCAGCATCTCTCCGGCTGTGAGATCCCTCACACAGCCACCTATGGTGGACGCACAAAAACTGCATCCCCTCCGGCATCCCACCTGTGAGGAGACGCAGATACTGACACCAAACCGGTACCGCATGTATACGGTTTCTATGACATTGCCGTCCGCAAGCCCGAACAGATATTTGCGTGTACCGTCCCGGGAAATCAGTGTTTCCACCGGTGACAGAACCGTCAACGTAAAGTTTTCCTCCAGCGTCCGCCGCAATTGCTTCGACAGATTCGTCATTTCGGAAAACGATATTGCCCCGCCGCCCTGTGACGGGTGCAGCCAGCTGTATAGCTGTGCCGCACGGTATGACGGCTCACCAAGCTCTGCCAGTTTCCCGGCCAGGGCTTCAAAGGACAACGCCCTCAGATCCGGACGTTCCGTCAAGCCGTCCTCCGGAATCTGGCCAGGAAAAAACCATCCGTGCCGTGAATCCCCGGCAGCAGCTGCAGCATCCCCGCCGCTGTACCCGGCGCATCACGCAGTGCATCCGGCAACTGATCCCTGAAGGGTTCCAGCTTCACCGACGAATTGCGCAGGAACCATTTCACATTTTCCTCGTTCTCCTCCTCGGAGATCGTACAGGTGCTGTACATGATGATGCCGCCCACCTTGACATAATTCCAGACAGCCCGCCAGATGGCCCGTTGTGCCTCCTGGAGCTCCAGGATCTTCTCCGGATTCATATTGAACTTGATGTCCGGCTTACGTCCGATAATACCCAGGCCGGAACAGGGTGCATCAATGAACAGAATGTCCGCACTGTCCTCATATTTTTTCTCATGCACCATCGCGTCCGCCTGCACCACTTCCACGCCGCGGGCACGCATCCGGTTGATATTCTCCTTGATGCGCATGCATTTATTCATGGAGATATCACAGGCCAACACCCGTCCGTTTTTCTTCATGAGCTCTGCCGCATGGATGGCCTTGCCACCCGGTGCGGCGCAGACATCCATCACGGTCTGTCCGGGTTTTGGTGCGGCCATGGCGGCCACCAGCATAGAACTCACATCCTGGATCATCCAGTGTCCTTCCTTGAAACCGGGAAGGAGACGAATGCTGTCTGTATTGGCCAGGTCCAGCGCGTACGGCAGGAGTTTGTTCTGTCTGAGACCGATCTTCTGCTCCGCCGCAAGTCCCTTCAATGCGGTGAATGTCCGGCTTAAATCCTCACGGGGCATTGTAAGGTTCACGCGCAGCGTCGTCGGTCGAACCTGCAGATAACTCTTCAGGATCGCCTCTGTCTTCTCGTAACCGAAGCGGGCAAGGAACTTCTTGCAGAGCCAGTAAGGCTCCGAGGTCATCACCGAGAGATAGAACGCGTCCTTATTTGCTTCTCCGGTGCGCTTCGGCCAGGGCAGCGCCTCCTTATGCCGTACCAGTTCCCGCAGTACGGCATTGACATAACCCCTGAAGCTCGTCTGGCCATCCTTGTGTTTGTTTCCAACAAGCTCCACGGACTCATTGACGGCCACCGCATCCGGAACCGCATCCATGAAGAGAATCTGATACGCACCCAACCGCAGAATGTTCCTGATCTCCGGTTCGCACCGTTCCATCTTCGTCCTGGCGAATCTGTCCAGAATATAATCGAGCTGGATCATGCGCTCGATGGTGCCGTATGTCAACCGGTGCATGAACGCCTTCTGCTGTGGCGGAAGCGAATCGTACTGATCCAGCGTATCTCGGATGTAGGCGTGCTGATGCGCATCCACCCGCTCAACCGTCAGGAGAATATCCAGTACGACCTTTCGCTCATTGAAAGCGTTCTTCTGCATATTGTCTACCCCAGAATCTCACCTGCCTGCAGGCGATACCCCAGAAGAAAATCATGCACCAGCATTCGCTTCTTGCCCTCCAGCTGCAGTTCACGGATCTCCAGTATCCCGTCACCCGTCAGTACACGGATCGAGTCCCCTGTGATCTCAGTGATCGTACCGGGGGCGCCCTCCGCTGACCGCGCGTCCGGGAGGACATCCGCGCGCCAGAGCTTCAGCGTACGTCCACCCAGTGTGGTATAGCAGGAAGGCCATGGATCCAGTGCACGTATCAGACGCTCGATGTTCTCTGCGCCCATCCGCCAGTCTACACGACCCATCTGTTTTGTCAGCTTCCGGCAGTATGTCGCCAGTTCCTCCTTCTGCGGTACCGGCGTCAGTGTGCCTGCCTCCAGTGCCGGCAGGGCCTCCACGATGGTTCTGGCGGCGAGACTGCTGAGCTTCTCAAACAGGGATCCCCCCGTATCCTCTGCAGCGATGGGAATGGTATGCTGCAGCAGAATATCTCCCGTATCCACGCCCTCCGCCATCTGCATCAGCGTGATACCGGTCTCCTTCTCTCCGTCGATCAGTGCCTGCTGGATCGGTGAAGCACCACGCAGCTTCGGCAACAGGGAGGCATGCAGATTGACACAGCCCAGAGGCGGCAGCTTAAGAAGCTCTGCAGGCAGAATCTGTCCGAAGGCAGCCACAATACAGAGATCCGGGGCAAAGTTTTTCAGTTGTTCCATGGTCTCCGGATCACGGACGTGTTCCGGCTGCAGTACCGGAACCTGATGGGCTTCTGCGCAAACCTTCACCGGCGGAGGCACCAGTTCCCCTTTCCGGCCCTTGGGCCTGTCCGGCTGAGTCACAACGAGTCCCACCGGCGCTCCCGACTCCAGAAGCGCTGCCAGAGCAGCCGCGGCATAATCAGGGGTTCCCATAAACAGGATCTTCATCGGCCCTTTTACTCCTCCAAATCCTCAATATCCTCGTTGTTCACAAGTTCACCTTCCATAAAATCAGTAAACATGTGACCATCCAGGTGATTGAGTTCATGACAGATCGCGCGTGCTTCCAGTTCCTCTGCCTCAAGCTCAAACGGCTTCATTTCCCGGTCAAAAGCGCGGACTCTGACACGATATGGGCGTTTGACAATGGCGGATTTACCGGGGATCGACAGACACCCCTCATACCCCTCCTGCTCTCCATCCTGTTCCAGTATCACCGGATTAATCAGCAGATGGGGATCCTCCCCTGTGGTATCCACAACACAGATCCGCCGCAGAACACCCACCTGCGGGGCTGCCAATCCGACACCGCCCGCATCATACATTGTTTCAAACATATCATC